>NZ_JBEQZJ010000054.1:0-20981 GCF_045223415.1 Hoskinsella mucinilytica
TCATCAATTTATAACTTTTCGCAATGATATTTCCTATTGTTTCTCCAAGGTCATTTCCTACAGCTTCTAGATAATAATTTGGTTCTCTTAATCCTAGATCATCAAAAAATACTTGATTCAAACAATAATCATAATTCTGTCCAGTATGTACCAAGATTTGATCAAAATATGTATCACACTTTTTAATGACTTCTGATAAACGGATAATTTCTGGTCTTGTACCTACGATCGTCATTAGTTTCAATTTATTCATGCTCTTCTACCACCTTTTCAAAATAAGTATCGGGCTTATTAGGATCAAACATTTCATTGGCCCACATGATCGTTACCATATCAGTATCCCCTACATTGATAATGTTGTGAGTATAACCTGTTGGAATGTCTACCACCTCTAGTTTTTCACCACTTACTTGATATTCAACGATCTTTTCTTCACCGATTTTTCTGAATTGAATCAGACCTGTTCCGCTAACTACAAGAAACTTTTCATTCTTTGTATGATGCCAATGATTTCCCTTTGTGATTCCTGGTTTTGAAATATTCACACTTACTTGTCCATATTCTTTTGTTTTCAAGAATTCTGTAAAGCTACCTCTTTCATCCACATTCATTTTCAATGGATAGCTAAATGCATCTTCAGGTAGATAGCTTAGATAAGTTGCATAAAGCTTCTTTGTTAATTCATCCGCTTGATTTATTACTTCAAGACTTGTTCTTGATTCTTTAAAGCTTTTGATGGTATTTGCTAAATCACCTAAGGTACAGTTGTATACCTTTTCAACACCATAATGCACACCATCAACAATATATGGATTTCCACAAATACAATGGATGATTTCCTCTACAACATCATCAATATAACATAATGGCAAAGTTACTGATAGATCATTGATTTGTATATCTAGACCATGAGCAATATTATGACACCATGTTGCGACTACGCTATTGTAATTAGGACGACACCATTTACCAAACAGGTTAGCAAAACGATAAATATAAATAGGATTACCGTTTTCTTTCCCAAAAGCTAATAAAGTATCTTCTCCAGCTTTTTTGCTTTTCCCATAATCGTTATCTCTTTCTGCTTGAATTGAAGAAGAAATTATAATAGGACACTTGTTTCCTGCTTCTTTCAAATAGGAACAAAGAGCCTCTGTAAAGCCAAGATTTCCTTCATAAAATTCAGAAGGATTTTGTGGTCTATTTACACCTGCTAAATGTACAATGAAATCACAATCGGAACAAAACACTTTCAATTCTTCTTTTGTGCTATTCAAATCATACTCATATAGTGTAAGATTAGATGTTAAAGAAAATATTTTATTTTTCCCATCTCTAATGGTCTTTAATGTTTCTATTAAATTTTTACCCACAAATCCTTTTGCACCAGTAACTAGAATTTTCATATTTATTTATTCTCCCATTTTTTTAATTCTTCTCTTACCAATGGCACTTCCATCAATTTTTCTTTTACTTCTTCTAATGTCATTAATCTAGTATTATTTGAATTAAATTGAGATAATTGTGTTTTCTCTACTCCTTCTGAGAAGTATTTATCATAATTTAAATCACGCTTATCCGCTGGTACTCTATAAAAGTCACCCATATCGATTGCATGTGCACACTCTTCATCAGTTAATAATGTTTCATACATTTTTTCACCATGACGGATACCAATTACTTTGATTTCACTATTAGCATGAAACAGTTCTTTTGTTGCGTTAGCTAGAACATCTATTGTACAAGCTGGTGCTTTTTGCACAAAAATATCTCCACTTGTTCCATTTTTAAATGCGAATAATACAAGATCCACTGCTTCTTCTAAAGTCATAACAAATCTTGTCATACTTGGCTCTGTTAATGTTAACGGCTTTCCTTCATTCATTTGTGAAATAAACAAAGGAATCACAGAACCTCTTGATGCCAACACATTTCCATATCTTGTACACATGATGCTTGTTTTTTCTGGATCAACTGTTCTTGATTTTGCTACGATTACTTTTTCCATCATTGCTTTGCTTGTACCCATGGCATTTACTGGATATGCTGCTTTATCTGTCGACAAACAAACTACTTTCTTTACACCACATTCAATTGCAGCAGTAAGTACATTTTCTGTACCTAAGACATTAGTCTTTACTGCTTCAATTGGAAAAAATTCACAACTCGGTACCTGTTTAAGAGCAGCGGCATGGAAAATATAATCAACACCATACATTGCATTCTTAATTGAATTAATATCTCGAACATCTCCAATATAGAACTTTAACTTATCTGAAACTTCTGGGAATTTGGCTTGATATTCATGACGCATGTTATCTTGCTTTAATTCATCTCGACTAAATATCCTGATTTCTTTGATATCTGTATTTAAAAATCGATTTAATACTGCATTGCCAAATGATCCTGTTCCTCCTGTAATTAATAGTGTTTTATCTTTAAACATCTTAATATTCCTCCTTTATTCCTTTAATTAAATTTTCAAATTCATCAACAACTTTAGCTAATGTAAAATTCTTTTCAAAATACAATCTACCTCTTACACAATATTCCATGTAATTCTCTGATATTTTTTTTATGTTAGTAGCCAATTTATCAATATCTCCAAAATCTGATACTAAACCACAAGAGGATTCCTCTATAACTTTTTTAGCATCTCCTCCTATATTAGCTAAAATAGGTTTTCCTACAGCCATATAAGTTTGTAATTTTGTGGGCAACGTATTACCTAACAAACTATTATTTTTCAAAGTGATATATAAAACATCTGTTTCATTAAATAATTGTTTTAATTCGCATTTATTTTTTCTTCCTTCTAAAGAAATTTTTTCTATTAAATCTAATTTAAATATCATTTGCTCTAGTTCTTCTAACATAGAACCATTACCTATTATTCTGACATGTACATTTAAGTCTTTTTCTTTTATGGTTCTTAAAAGTGTAGTAAAGTCTTGTGCTTTCCCTATATTACCGGCATAAGTAATCACAAGTGGATTATGAATATTAGAAGAACTGATTTCTAAATATTCTTCTTCACCATGTTGAGGAATAAATTCAATTTCAGTAGCCTTAAGACTTAATTCTGAAGCAAGGTAATCAATAAATGATGGAGAGGATACACAAATTTTATCACAGCTCTTATAAATAGCTTTGCTTAAGCGTCTGAGAACTTTAAATATTATATTACCTTCATTAATTCCTATAGTTTTAATTGACTCAGGCCATAAATCCAAACAATATAAAATAAGAGGTATTCTATGTCTTTTGTGAAATTTTATTGCAGGAATTGCCATTAAAATTGGCGATAATTGATAAACGAAAACTAAATCAAAAACTGAATCAAGCTTCTTGAGTCTCTTATTTGCTTCAGTGACATAACTTATATAATTCTTGACTAAATTTATACTGCCTTTCTTTCTAGGTTTAATTGGAACCCTTATTACTTTTACTCCATTTAGCATTTCAGCTTTTTCTATATTAAAACCCTTATATTCTTCAAAAATCTCGCCTTCTGGATAATTAGGAAGTCCTGTTAAAACTGTTATTTGATGCCCTCTACCAACCATTTCTTCACAAATTTCATTAATTTTAAAAGGCTCAGGATAATAATATTGTGATATCACCAAAATATTCATGTTTTACCCTCCTTAACCCCATCAGATTTCAAAACACTTGTTATTGTTTTCATGAACAACTTAACATCCCCTAAAAAGGAAATATTTTTAACATATTCTCCATCTAATCTTGCTTTTATTTCAATTTCTAATTCATCTCTTCCACTGATCTGCGCTAACCCTGTTAACCCTGGTTTCACACTGGATGCACCATTTTTATCTCTTAACAGATTTAAATCACATTGATTAGGCAAACTAGGTCTAGGGCCTATGATTGCCATTTCACCTTTTACAATATTGAATAATTGAGGTAATTCATCTAAACTTGTTTTTCTAAGAAGCTCTCCAATCTTTGTTATATATTGATCAGGATTTTCTAATAAATGAGTTGGTATATCTTTAGGTGTATCTATTCTCATTGTTCTAAACTTATATATTTTGAAACAACAGTTATCCTTACCTACTCTTTCTTGTTTAAATAAAACGGGACCTGGTGAAGTTATCTTTATGACTACTGATACAATGATTAAAATTGGAGATAATACTATGATTCCAATTAAACTTAACAAAAAATCTAATATTTTTTTTAAATATCTGCTATACATTTAAACATCCTCCAACGTTACACTAGGCACTATCTCTTTACTTTTTATTGTTTTTTGTGGATTAATTACACTATTACAATATATTAATGCATACTCTTCAATTACCGAGTTATGACGAATAGTTGTATTTGATTGAATTATGCACCCATCACCTATAGTTACTTCTGCCTCGATGACAACATTAGGAAATATGACACACGATTTTCCTATGGCACTATACTCAGATATAACCGCACTAGGATCAATAAGATTTACGAATGAGAATCTAAAATTCAATAAATCTTCACAAATATTATTTCTTAAATTGTTATTACCAATTGCTACAAACACAAAATCATAAGAATCCTCATATCGCCCTATATCTTCTAATTTTGCTAATACTTTTTCTCCAAAAACATCAGTTTCCACATCGTCAATAAAGCTAATTTTATCAAATTTATTCATTCTCTTTGCTATATCATAGCAACATTTTCCATGTCCTCCAGCTCCAATAATTAACAAATTATTATTAGACATACTGACATCATTCTCCTATCATTCTACTTTTCTGTCACGTTATCAGCAATAATTAAATTAAGAATTGTTTCTTTATATTCTTTATCTGATACTTTTGCTTCTAATTTCTCACTTAACACACGTAACTTCTCATTAATATCATCTAATGTGATTGACATGACATTATTTTTGAATATCAAATCATTCTTTGTCATCGTTCTAGTTTCACCATCAAGCTTTAACTCTTCATACATCTTTTCCCCAGGTCTTAATCCGATTTCCACAATATCGATATCATCATAAGGTTTGTAACCTGACATACGAATCATCTTTTCCGCTAGATCTAATATCTTTACAGGTTCTCCCATATCCAACACAAAGATTTCCCCTTTATCTGCATAGAATCCAGCTTGCAGAACCAATTGTGCAGCTTCTGGAATTGTCATAAAATAACGAATGATATTCTTATCAGTAATCGTAACCGGACCACCCTCTGCAATCTGTTGCTTAAAGATTGGGATTACTGAACCATTAGAACCCAATACATTACCAAATCTTACTGCAGCCATCTTAGTAACACCGTTATTTCCATTTGCCTGTAAGATCATTTCTGTCATACGCTTGGTAGCACCCATAACGTTGGTAGGATTTACTGCTTTATCCGTACTGATCATGATAAATCTTGATACTTTATTCTTGATACATGCCTTGATCACATTATTTGTTCCAAACACATTGTTCTTTATCGCTTCCATTGGCCTGGTTTCCATTAATGGCACATGCTTATGTGCTGCCGCATGAAATACGACGGATGGTTGTTTCTCTTTGAAGATATCACTAATAGAAGTAAAATCACGTATCGAAGCAATCAATGACAATATTTTAATATCCGGGTGTAATGTTCCATGTGTTCTATTGCGATTAAACTCCTGTTCCAACATATAAAGAGAATTTTCATTGATATCGATCATCACCAATTCTTTTGGTTTAAACTTTACAATTTGACGACACAATTCAGATCCTATAGAACCACCAGCACCTGTTACGACAACAACTTGATCAGTTAAATAGGATTTGATTTCTGCTTGATCAAGATGAATTTCTCCACGTCCTAACAAATCTTCAATACTAATATCCTGTACCGGATACTTTTTCTCGTCATAGTCTCGATCCAAATCATCCTCAATAATGGTATCGCCACGTTTCATAATTTTGGTATCGATCTTGCATGACTGACAGATATCAAAAATCCTTCTGATATTTGCTTTATCTGCACTCGGAATCGCAATAAATGCCTCTTCTACACTATATTTTTTCACAATTTCAGGTAAATCATAGGTATCGCCCAATACCTTATAACCGGAAACCATGTTGTTATAGCGCTTATCATCAATGAAGCCTATCACATTTACATGGAACTTATCATTTTGAATCATTTCCTTTAACAAAATATACCCAGCATCACCTGCCCCGATGATAATTGCATTTTTTCTGATGCCATCTGATTTCAATGTATTTCGTCTATATAAACGATAACTTACCCTCGTGGTATACATTAAAATCGCACTTAATAATCCACCGGTCGCAACCACACTTGTATAGGAACGATTAATACTTGTTCCAATGACCAATGCCATTAATACGATGGATGATAGTAATACAGCCATTCCTATTCTAATAGATTCCACAGGCCCTATATATTTCCACAGACTTTTATGTATCTTGAATACAAAAAAACTAATAGCATATACGATCAATACAATCAGTAACGCTATTAAGCACTTTGTAATATCCAGTTGTGAAAAGTCTGGGAAGTGAAAATCTATACGAATCCAATAAGCTAAAAGAAAAGATACAAGCACGATACACAAATCAAGTGCACATAACATCATTTCTCTATGCTTTACATATATTGGATTACTGAATAACTTTTCAATCATGTAAACACACTCCCTTATCCTAAACAATTTTAGCATACTTCACGCTATTTTTAAAACTTTTTTTACTATTTAAGAAATATTTGTAATATTTCCATCACATAATCTTATAAGTCTATAAATAAACTTTTATAAACCTTACATAAATCCCATCTTTTTTATTCTGATTCACCGCTTTCAAAATAAGTTAAATATGATACAATATACAGTGTAACATATTTAGGAGGATCATATCAGTATGAAAAAAATCAGAAAGGCGATCATACCTGCAGCAGGCTTTGGGACAAGATTTCTACCTGCGACAAAGGCTGTTCCTAAGGAAATGCTTCCTATCGTGGACAAGCCTACTATACAATACATTGTAGAAGAAGCAGTTGCAAGTGGTATCGAGGAAATTCTAATCATTACCAATTGTTATAAGTCATGTATTGAAAATCACTTTGATAATAGTTTTGAATTAGAAAAGAAATTAGAATCAAGTGGTGATATCGAGCGTTTAGAAATGGTAAAAGAAATCGCAGCTATGGCTAACATATTCAGTGTACGCCAAAAAAATCCAAGAGGATTGGGGCATGCGGTATTATGTGCAAAAAGTTTTGTTGGGGATGAACCATTTGCCATCTTGTTAGGAGATGACATCGTTGTAAACAAAGGTGGAAAAACTGCTACTCAGCAATTGGTTGAAGCTTATGAAAGTTTTGGTGGTAGCGTAGTAGGTGTACAAAAGGTTGCGGATTCTCAAGTACACAAATATGGTATCATAAACCCTAAGGAAAATTTAACACAGCGTTGTGCTTCTGTACAAGGTTTTGTGGAAAAGCCAAAATTCGAAGATGCTCCAAGTAACTTTGCTATCCTAGGTCGTTATGTACTAACGCCAAAAATCTTTGAATTATTGGAAACACAAGCACCTGGTAAGGGAAATGAAATTCAAATCACAGATGCCATTGATCGCTTGACTCGTGAAGAAAATGTTTTTGCTTATGACTTTGAAGGTAATCGTTATGATGTAGGAGATAAAATAGGATTTTTAAAAGCTCAGATCGATTTCGCATTGGATCGTGATGATCTAAGAGATTCTATGATTCAAATCATTCAAGATCTTAAGTTTTAAATTTACAGATAAAAAGGAAAGTCTAATGAAACGAAAGACTTTCCTTTTTTTACTTTTTAAGAATCCTTTAGTAAGCTATGTTGTACCGGTGGTAACAATACCTTTCCACGAGAATCGCTAATCAATACCTCAATATCATCTTTGATGATTTCATATATTTCCAAAGCCATATCATCCTTATATTTATCTAACAATTTCTGATCATGTTCAATATCATGATCTACCTCAAAATAACCGACATATTGAAATACAGATAATTTTTCATTTTGGAAAGATACGGCAACTGCTATGGTAACTGCACAAATATGCTCTTTTACAAAATCAGTACTTATGATATGAATGCTCGTATCTTGTATCATATCTTTTTTTAATCGATTGAATTCTATATATTCTAAATCATAATCGATAAAGTCATATTCTCTACTATCTTGGACTAATTTCAACAATGGCATTTGATTGATCCAATGTAAATATCCTAAGTATATCCAAAACAAAGTAGCAGATAGGGAGTATGTATAAAAGATGCCATAATCCAACATTCCACCTACAAATTCACTCATCAACACAAAGATCATTAATAGAATGATAAAGTAAGATTTGGTGTAACTATATTTTCTGGTTAGCTCAATCAAAGTGATACAGCTATTCATAAAGAATAATAGAAAACACACAAATCCGGCAATCCCCGCTGTAACCAAAGCTTCAATAAACACGTTATGTGTATGCACGACCTGAGGAGCCTCAAATACATGGGCTTGCGGATAGAGCTCTCTTGCCATAGGTTGTAATGTATTTGCTCCGATACCGATGATAGGAGATGTTTTCCATAGCTTATAGGATGTAGCCCATAGTGTGATCCTACTGGAACTTACCTCATCAGCCAATCGATAAATTTCATAACGATTTTTCCATGTACCATCTTCGACAAGAGAAAGAATTTTCACAACTTTATCTAATTGAAATCTACCACCTGTATCTGATATCTCTGCCCCTTGTAACATAGGAATGATATACAAAGCTTTCTGTGTTAGACCTGTACCAAAGTAAAACACAATGGCAGCTAAGCAAGCGATGATGATCTTCTTAGGTTTACTAAATTGTTTCCTCTTAAAAATCGTATAATACATCGCCATTAATACCATCAGAAACAGGATGATCATAGCTGCTCTACAATTACCTAACAAAATAAAGAAGAATTGTACAATACCATTCACATAATAGAAAGATGAGTACTTTGCTTTGTTTCTAATTGACATTACTGAGAAAACAATAGATATACAAGCAAGAAAAGATGCTGGATTGGAGTTAAAATAAATTCCAAACAAACGATCTCCTCCAATTAGTCCGATACTCGTTCCATTTCGTGTCATTGTGATGTTAAACAAAAACATGAGTAATGAAATACTACTTGCGACAAATGTCAGAATACAGGTCATCTTATTGATTACTCGCATTTCTTTTTTGATATCGATCCAAGCATAATCTTTCGGACAAGCATATAACAAGACAAATATCAAAAATTGCATCATCACAGTGATATATGAAGCTTTTGTAGCATAGTCAATATTTGCCCTAACCGCCAATAAAAGACAAAATATATATCCCAGCAATAAGCCTACATGATAGGTTTTGAAGTTCAGTCTTCCTTTTATTCCATCATAAAGCAAAATCAACACTCCCCATATCATCAATGGAGCCTCTAATATAAAGAAATCAATACCAAAAAACTTCAAATTTAACGTCTGAAAAAATATCGCTATCACAAATGCAAATTTATAATAGCTTCGATTCATAAGTTTTGACATAGAATCCCTCCCATTTGTCTATTATTATAGCACATCAAGATGCTTCATAGTGCATATTCATTATACAGTCATGATTTAGATAAATCATGGTGAACCAACATAGCAATATATACTCATACACAATAAGCAATAAGAGGATATTGTCCTTATGGTATACATACATCAAAAAAAAGCAGTGGAAAATTTACCTCCATTGCTTTTTATAAATTCAAATATACAAACAACATACGATCCTTACCATTGATATCCTTAATGACTTCAACCTTAGCATCCGGAAAATATTTTTGTGCTTCCTCACGCAAAGCTTCTCCTTGTTGATACCCCATTTCAAATGCCATCATTGCTTTTTCTTTTAACACCTTAGGTGCATTTTCAAAAATGATTCGATAGAATTTTAATCCATCTTCTCCACCAAACAGAGCAACATGTGGTTCATAATTGACAACACTATCTTCCATCACTTCTTCTTTTGGAATGTATGGAGGATTACTAATCAAAATATCTACTTTAATATCACGTTCTATTAACGGTTGTAACATATCACCTACTAGAAAGCTTACCACAGCCTCGTTTTCTTTTGCATTTTCCGTTGCGACCATTACTGCATCTTCACTAATATCAGTTGCAATCAGGTGAAGATTTTCTTCTTCTTTTTTCAAAGAGATCGCAATTGCTCCACTACCAGTTCCAATATCTACTGCCACCACATTTTCCACATCTGAAAAATATTCGTCATAAGCCGCTAGTACATTGGCTACCAATTCTTCGGTTTCCGGTCTTGGAATCAAAACATGCTCATTGACCTTAAAACGATATCCATAAAACCATTCAAATCCTAGCACATGTCCCAATGGTTCTCCACTTACCAAACGCTTGATACCCGCTTCATACATGGTCTGTATATCTTGAGGCATTTCTTCCTCATATTCCATATATAGATTATGAGCTTCTTTATTGGTCAATTCCAACAAATAAAACAATGCGGCTTGTTCACCACGATCTGCGGCTTCCATTTCAACTTTTGCCTGATGTAGCACCTCACGATAGCTAGCCATTATTTTGTCCTGCCAGTTTTGCCTGCTGATCTGCGGAAGTCAACGCATCCAGCAAATCTTGCATACGACCTTCCATGATTCTATCTAATTGATTGACATTGTAACCAATACGATGATCTGTTACACGATTTTGAGGATAGTTATAGGTACGAATTTTTTCAGCACGATCTCCGGTTCCGATCTTGCTTCTTCGCTCCATACCCTGTTCTTCTTCCAACTTTCTTTGATGTTCTTCATAAACACGAGATCGAATGGTCATCAACGCAGTCGCACGGTTCTCATGTTGAGAACGCCCATCTTGACATTTTACAGTAATACCTGTTGGTTTATGCACAATACGTACAGCAGAATCTGTTTTATTGATATGCTGTCCTCCGGCACCGGATGAACGCATTGTTTCAATTTCTAAATCATTCATATCGATATCAAAATCATCTGCTTCAATTTCAGGAGTAACCAATACAGTCGCAGTTGATGTATGAATACGTCCTTGACTTTCTGTCTTTGGTACTCGTTGTACACGATGACTTCCTGATTCAAATTTTAATCTACCATAAACGCCATCCCCTTTGACCTCAAAAGATACTAAGGAAAAGCCTCCAGCTTCTGATTCATCCATTTCGATAATCTCGATTTTCCAACCTTGACTTTCCGCATATTTACTATACATACGATACAAGTCACCGGCAAAGATATTTCCTTCATCCCCACCTGCTGCACCTCGTATTTCTACGATAGCGTTATGAGAATCATTAGGATCCTTTGGTATCAATAAGATTTCCAATTTTTTCAAAGCTTCTTCTATTTTCGGCTCCAATTCCTCAATTTCCATCTTTGCCATTTCTTTGATTTCTTTATCATCTTCCATTAACAACGCCTTTGCATCCTCCAGCGCCTGAACACTATTCTTATAATCTGTATAGGTTTCAACGACCTGAGTCAAATCTGCTTGTTCTCTACCTAGCTTTGCCAGCATTTTAGAATCACTGACAATTTCAGGTGACATCATCATATCATTGATCTCGTGATAACGGTTGACCATTCCTTCTAGTCTTTCTATCATGACACTCATTTACAATTCCTCCTGTTTTTTATACAAACTGCTTTTATCTTCTACGTAAAACACGCATAAATATCCTTATATACTATACCATTGAAACAATGAATTGAAAAGGATAAAATCCCCTTTATTGATCATTGTCTATCTACAGTATGTACCATATAAAAAGCCTGTAAACTTGTTACAGACGAAAGAAATAACTTCATAAAATATAAAAAACAGTTACTACCATAACATCTAAAGAAATACAATATACATACCGGTAAAACTTAGATTCATATGATTCACTATACATATTTGATTTTCTCAATATAGTTATAACAGACTTTATTTTTGATTTTGCTTATCTAATCCAGGTTTCCCAGGCACTTCATGACAATGGCGGCATCTTGCTTCATATTGTTCACTTGCTCCAACTAAGATAATTGGATCATGATAGTTTGCAGGAGCTCCATTGATCAGGCGTTGACTTCTAGTTGCCGGTGCACCACATTTGGTACATACTGCTGTTAATTTAGTCACAAACTCTGCATGCGTAAACAATTGAGGCATCACACCAAATGGAACACCTCGAAAATCCATATCCAAACCTGCAACCATAACACGTTTTCCTCGATCTGCATAGTAATCACATATCGCAACGATTTCATCATCAAAAAACTGAACCTCATCGATTGCGATTACATCATAACTGTCATCTATGTAATGAAATATCTCATGTGCCTTTTCAATTGCAAAGCTTTCCACACTGCTCCCCGCATGAGAAACAATGTTGTCTGCGCTATATCGATCATCTATTTTCGGTTTAAATACCGCAATCTTTTTCTTTGCATATTCCAGTACCTTGATTCTTCTGATCAATTCTTCTGTTTTTCCCGCAAACATACAGCCGGATATCACTTCTAACCAGCCTTCCCGATATTGTTTATACATATTCCCTTTTCACCTCATTTATCATCCTTACTATTATAACTGAATTCACTCTAAATGTGGATGGTAATGATTAGAAAAATAAAGAAAGAAAAAGAGGCACATAGCCTCTCTCTCATTATTTAAGTCCGTATTTTTTGTTGAATTTTTCGATTCTACCCTGTGCAGCTGCGAATCTCTGACGACCTGTATAGAATGGGTGACAGTTACTGCAAGTATCTACACGTAATTCTTTTGAAGTAGATCCGGTTTCAAATTCAGCACCACAAGATGTACATTTTACTGTAATACGGTGGTATTCTGGATGAATTCCTTTTTTCATGTTTTTACTCTCCTTCCGCCTTGAACCTCATGCGTGTTCAAAGTAAGTGCTATATCATTATAGCAATACTTTTGTAAATAAGCAATAGGAAAAATACAGAAAATTCATGCATAATTCCCATAATTCTTTTATTTCTCTACCTTCTCAAAACTACCATCCTGTTTACGGATAAATGCACTTCCAACAGGATGATCAAGCAATGGAATAATGGATGGATCATAGTTACATACAGTATTTAAAGCAAATACTTGTACATGATTCATATCAGCTAGATATTCAGGGCTTTCATCTCCTGCGAAAAATTGCCATCCACTATCTGGATTTCCTTCACTGGGTTCTTGACGCACCATATATTGGATAGGTGCTTGTTCAAGACTGATGCGATCTGTAACCAAACAGCCTTTTTGATCTTCAATCAACTTTTTAACTTCTTTGATTTCTTTGAAATACTTTTTTACTTCGGGCCATACATGATGGTTCCAAAGTTGTTCACCTTTGAAAAACAACTCTGAAATACCTCCAAATAAGGTTTGAAACATGTGGTCTGCATATTCTTGAGAAGCACCACTTGTATAATACATAAAATAAGTGCCACCACATAAGTAACTAATCGCATAATCTTCAAAACCATCATACATACGAAATGCCCGTTGTCCAAGATCCTTTAACATGAATTGATAATCATCATCCTCAAGATATCCTGCACTATAGCATTCTTTCGCCATACGAATGCCTTCTCCAAAGTCAAATGCCGCAAATCCTTTATCTTTCACAATTGGATAAAACTGTTCTGCGAACGTCTTACATTTCTCAAAATACTCCCTTGTATTCTCTTTCATATCTTTTGTATCAAAAGACGGTTTTCCTTCCCAAAAGCCCTTGAATTGTTCAAATTGTAATTGTGTATTTTCAAATACAAACATTCTTATTTGCTCAATTGCTGATTTTTTATCTGTAATGGAAAAACGTTTCTCTAAATATTCTTTTAAATCTTCTCGTTGTGTCACTTTATCAGAAAAAACATCATAGCCTGTTAATATAGAAGGCAATGCCGCAATCAAATGTGGCAATTCTTCCATGGTAGCTTGTGTTATTTCTTCTTTTCTTTCTTGTTCTATTTTCTTTTTTAAATTCCCAATCAACTCTACATAAGATAGTTGTCCAGCATCCATATCATTAATCTCCTCTTATTTTTCTCTTTATGTAACATTATACATCATTTTTATGAGCATGACCATGCCTTTCTTTCCTACGTATGTGGCACTATGGCACAGAAAAAAAGATGAATTGCTTCATCTTTATTCACAGCGATCATTTGGTAATGGAAATTGTTCTGTTAGTGCACAGACCTCACGACGTACTTCTTCAATGATTGCTTTATCATCCGCATGTTTTAGAACACGTGATATCCACAATCCCACTTGTTTGAATTCAGCTTCCTTAAAACCTCGTGTTGTCATTGCTGCTGTACCTAAGCGAATGCCGCTTGTCACAAATGGTTTTTCTTTTTCAAACGGTATCGTATTTTTATTACATGTGATGCAAGCCTCATCTAATAGCTTTTCTGCCATTTTTCCTGTCATATCTATGGATGTTTTCACATCTACCAGAATCAAATGATTGTCTGTACCACCACTTACAATACGAAAACCTTCTTCTTTTAATGTATCGCTTAATACTTTACAGTTCGCTATTACTTGAGCTGCATATGCTTTGAATTCCGGCTGTAATGCTTCTTGTAGACAAACTGCTTTTGCGGCTATGATATGCATAAGCGGTCCACCTTGCATTCCCGGAAACACCTTTTTATCTAACAAAGCGGCGTATTTTTCTTTACAAAGAATCATACCTCCACGAGGTCCTCTTAGTGTTTTATGCGTAGTAGTAGTCACAAAATCAGCATATGGTACAGGACTTGGATGTAATCCTGCAGCAACAAGTCCGGCGATATGTGCCATATCAACCATAAAATAAGCCCCAACTTCATCTGCTATTTCTCTGAATTTTGCGAAATCAATGATTCTTGGATATGCACTGGCTCCGGCTACGATCAGCTTTGGTTTATGTTTTAAAGCAACACGACGTACATCCTCATAATCTATGGTTTCATCATCTTCACGAACGCCATAATCCACAAAGTGATAAAGCGTTCCTGAAAAATTCAATGGATGTCCATGTGTCAAATGGCCACCGGCAGTTAAATTCATACCAAGTACGGTATCTCCTGGTTCTAACAGTGCCATATAAACGCCCATGTTTGCTTGTGAACCTGAATGAGGCTGAACATTGGCATGCTCTGCATGAAACAACTCTTTTGCTCTTTCTCTTGCGATATTTTCTACCTCATCGACATTTACACATCCACCATAATAACGTTTGCTAGGATATCCTTCTGCATATTTGTTTGTAAGAATACTTCCTGCTGCCGTTAATACATCTTTTGATACATAATTCTCTGATGCAATCAATTCAATGTTATACAACTGTCGTTTTGCTTCTTTTTCAATTGCTGCTTCAATCAACTTATCCTTCATTTTCGTAACCTCCTTCAGCTTTTACTACTCATTTTCTGAATTCATCAAATACTTTTTAATCACAAATATCATCGCAATCGCAAGTACCCCGATCAGGTTATCCATTGCACTCTCATGTGAAATTACAATTTGTCTTGCGACTGCATATAATAAAACCTCGATCACACTTTGTGGTGTATGTAAGATCAACATCCTTACAAATTCAATGCCTACCACCAGTGTCAATACAGTTCCCATTAAGCTTTCTAGCTTAAATGCTCCTGATAACAACGTGGAACCTGCATCGTATACACATAATACCAAAGAAATTGCGATTGCCGCCATAAAGATGACCGCAATTGTTTGTTCTATCCATTTTGCTGCTTTTACCAGAAGATCATTTTTCATCCGCTTTCTCCTTTATAAAATCAAGGGGAATCATCGCGTTAACATTGATGCCAGCTTTTCTCGCTTGTGCATGTTGATCCTTTCGCTTGATTCGATATACTTTGCCATCTTTTTTCAATTTGGCACCTGTCTGCTTAAAATAAAACGCTATACCGGCTTGGACACATTGTTCCTTGATATGCAAGATCCAATCATAGTCACAAACTCTTGCCTCATTGCCACTTTCCCCTCCGGCAGTGATTTGTTCAATTTGTTCATCTAACATACCATGAAAATCAATATCACTCAACAACGGCTCACATATCAACTGCTTATGCTTGATTGGCAATGTTAGATAGATCGGTAAACGAATATCCGTTTGCTTTTGATTTTCCATCGTACAACAAATGGTTACATTGTCATAACCGTCATTCCAATCATCGGGAATACATTCCATAAAACGATGAATGCGCTTGGTAATCATATAGAAATGAACATCACTTCTCGTTTTGATCATTTCCCATGCTTCTTTGCGATAAGCATCCGCCTCTTCGATGAAAAAATCACTGGTAAAACAAGTATAGAGAACTTCACCTGATGCAATTTTATAGCTTCCATCTCGTTTTCTTGCGATTGGCAGATTCATCGTTTTCAGTTTCGTCACAACGCTGGCATCTCGTCCATGCTTTTCATCCATTCGATAAACATAGCAATTAACACAGCCTTCTGAAAACTTATGACAGCCATGCCATGGATTCCATTGTGGCATTATTTTTCCAAAGCCATAACTTTGTCAATTCTTCTTTGATGACGTTCATCATGACTAAATTCCGTATTCACCCATACATGAACGATTTCTTTCATCAATTCTACACCGATAATACGTTGTCCCATCGCAAGTACATTACTATCATTATGTTCTCTTGTTAATTTCGCACTTACTGGATCTCCACACAATGCACAACGGATACCTTTTACTTTATTAGCAGCGATGCTCACACCGATCCCGGTACCGCAAATCACGATTCCTCGCTCATTTTTTCCATCTGCCACACTTTGTGCTGCAGGTCCTGCATAATCTGGATAATCCACACTATCACAACTATGACAACCAAAGTCTTCAATTTCATGACCTTCCTTAGTCAACATTTCTTTTACGATTTCCTTATATTCAAATGCTCCATGATCACAAGCCAATGCTATTTTCATTCATCGTTCCTCCTTATATCAATATGACATCATTATACCACACGATAAAATGAAAACGAACAGCGAACTGCTCGTTTTCATACGTTTTAGTGGATCGGTTTCATTTGATAACTCACACTGACACATTCTTCTGTGCGTTTTTGTTCATATTTCTCAAGTATACGATCGATTGCTTTTTGACATCCTTCTTTTCTCGGTGTTGCGATGATCATAGAATATTGCGTCATATTACATTTAGAATATACGTCGTTTTTACGTAACATAGAGAAGATGATTTCCTTCAATAAATCGCTTTCCTCTAACAAACGTTTCTCACTCAACTTACCGCTTTCATCCTTCATGGTCATCAGCACAAGAAATCTTGCTCTTGTAGATCGTTGAGCTGCTCTGACATTGATACGATAAATATTTTTGAATACGTCAAAGTCACAATAGAACGTACCCTGATCTTTACTCGTTTCAAACATTTCTCTTTCCAATTCGTTTACATCTACAGGATTTTTCGCATTGGATTTCTGTACCATACGATAGATTTCTTTCATTCGTTCACTGACTTCAATGCCAAGACGACTATAGTATAAATCAATGACATCATGATAATAGGACATTGCTACAGCAATCATATCCAGTTTATAGTACGCATACAATTTCAATTCATGAATTCTTGTATTTGTAAATTCCTTATAATCAAGTAAATCACATAAGTCAATGATCTCTTGATATCGCTGTTCTTTATCCAAACCCTCTGCAACTTTCCCAATACATTCCAACTTTAGGTTTTTATAATAATTTCGTTGCACGACGATCCAATTTTCATCAGGAAATTCAAACATGAAATCTTCTTTATAATCCGTTAAAAGTTTCGTACAAAGTTGCCATGCTTGATTAAGGTCTTCCTCTTCTTTGATTTGTTCGACTAGATTTTCAAATCTTACGATATCCAAGTCACATTCTAATTCACTATTCCATATGTAGGAATTATTCTTTGATAAAATACATTCTACCTTTTCATCGGGAAAAAACTTTTTCAGTTCCAGTCTTGCACGATATACCAGATTTCTTAAAGCGCCTTCCGGATTATCTGCACTACCATTTGGCCATAAAACCTCCATAAGTCTTGTCTTATTTGTCAATGTTGCACGATTTACGATTAAATAAGCAATCAGCATAATGACCTGCATGCTCTTTTTGGTTTCCTGAGGAAACTTGTAAAATTCATTTTTAATCGCAAATTCGCCTTGCATTTGAATCTGTAACATATCTTGATATTTCATAAATAGCCTTCCTTCCTTTTAAAAAAACAACAGATCACTGCTACATCCATTTCTAAAGAAATCACATTTCCATCTTATATCTTTATTTCTTACATTCATTTTAGTGGGATGTTCTTATGATGACAACTAAAATGAAGGAAATTAGAAATTCTATAAAAAAGTGCAAGAAAAATAAAAATTCATGGTCCTTTTTCCAAAATTTCCATGAATTTATTTTCCTATTTTAATGCTTCTAAAATGGTTTCTTCCTTGATAGGTCCACTACGTATGATGACAGGTTCTTCTTTGCTTAAATCTACAATGGTACTAGCCACCTTGCCATTTGCTTCACCCATAACAATGGCATCAATTCTACCATCTAATTGTGATAACACTTGTTCATCGCAAAGTCCGGTTTCTTCTCCGGATAGATTGGCACTGGTCACAAGCATTGGTTTACCACATGCTTCGATCATGTTCAAAACGAAAGCATCATCCGGCATACGAATTCCTACCGTGTCAAAGCCATTGGTAAGATACTCAGGCAGATTCGCCTTTTTCTTTAGGATAATCGTAAATGCACCTGGCATAAAAGCTTTCACTAGCTTTCTTGCACGTTCATCCACTTCTGCAATTTGCTCGATCTGTGCCAAACTGGAAACCATCGTAGGGATTGGTTTATCTTCCGGTCTACCTTTACTTTCTTTTAATGCTTGTAAAGCCTCTTCATTTTCATAGATAACACCCAGACCATATACGGTATCTGTTGGAAATGCCACAACATTTCCTTCCTTTATAAGTTCCACAACTGCATCTATGTCCTCTTTTTCAAAACGAATCGTTTGCATACAAGACCCTCCTGTTTCTTATGATCTATCACAAGATCCTGAATGCTATTATTTTATCACAATTTTTATATCTTAGATGCCTTATTTCAACAAAGATTGTTTTTTCAAAAGAATATTTTCTATTTCTTTGCGTGGTCTTGGATTTGGATGTTCATCAGGATAACCGATTGCGATTCCCGATATCAATTGAAGGTTCGCATATCCCATGGCCGCACTGATTTCATCTCTAGTATAAACCGTATCTGCTATCCAAACAGCACCTAAATCTAAATCTACTGCTTTTAAACAAAGATGTTCTATGGCTGCCCCCATGGACAACAAATCACTATGTATCCAGTTTTCATCCCTTTCAATAAAAGCCAACACCAGCAAAGGCGCTTGTTGAATGATGTGTGCAGAATTTTTCGAACTATTCGCATAACCTGTTAGTTCAACATGATTTTTTTCAAATAATGACAACATGATATTCGCTACTTCATCTTTATCTTTACCGGTCAATACCATGAATTTCCATGGCTGACGATTTTTCGCAGATTGACATAAGCGTGCACTTTCCAATAAAGCAACTACCTTTTCTTCTTCTACTTCTTTGCTTATGAATTTACGTATACTTCTTCTATCTTGTATTATCTGATCGAATTCCATCTCATTGCCTTCTTTCTACCGGTATCCAGATTTCACTTTCATAATCGTTTGCCTGTGTATCTCCTTTACGATACCATTCTACATTGCAATTTCCATGAAAAACATATTCGGGATGTTGAGGTAACCATTCTTTATATATGCGTGTATTGACGCTCTGTAATGCGCCAGGTAGAGGTCCTTTACAATGAAATTTCACATAAGTTCCTGCAGGTATGGTATAGGTCATCATACCTTCCGGTATGCTTTCCCCATGATAACGACCGGCGATCATATATCGAAATTCATCTGATTGCCTATGATCATCTACACAGATTGCGAATTCTCCGATCGAACAAGTTTCCATCATATCTAAAATAGCTTTGTCTTCCTTATTGATAACGTACGTTTGCCATAATTGATCCCATATGTTTGGTATCTCAACATATGCTGTTTCAGTGGCAACAGGTTGAATAAATCCTACGACCTCTATTTCCTTTACTTCTTCAGCGACATAATCCATTTCATTTCCTCCTTCGATTGATATCGAAATTCTTAAGGGTAAAAAAGCCTTTATTCTACTTGGTTCTTTCTTTAATTGCATAGGAGAAACACCATGAAAACGTAGAAATGCTTTCGTAAAACTTTCAGGAGTATCATAATGATAACGATCGGCGATATCTATAATCTTATCATCTGTTCCCATCACATCAAGTGCGGCTAAATAAAGTCTTCGATAGCGAATATATTCTTTTATCGTATATCCTGTAATGATTTTAAAACCCTTTTGAAAATAGAAAGATGACATATAAATAGCATCTGCGACATCATCCGCATGAATATCTTCATACATATGTTCTTCCATATAATTAATTGCTGTTCTAAGACTTTTGATCCATTCCATGATGTAACCTCCTGTTATCATTGTAATATCTTTTGTTTCTATCATCCTGTCTTTTCTTGCTTCCTTTTGTCATTTTACCATAAGTAATAAAAGAAATGCCATATCAACATATGTTTATTATTAAATATAAACTCATTGACATAGCAAGATGGTGATTGTTATAATTCAGCCCCTGACATAACCCACATCTATAATTTTATTTTAGCAAAGAGCGAAATCAAAAATGGATTAAAAAAGCCAGAATATCTGGCCAATGGCATCAACCTAAGGAAATTTGGTTGATGCTATTTTTTATTCGTATCAGAAATC
>NZ_JBEQZJ010000055.1:0-20064 GCF_045223415.1 Hoskinsella mucinilytica
AGGCAGAGTCGCCAAACAACACGAGTATCACCGATACGGATGGGTAAATGACGGAGGAGAAAATCCGGAAATGGTTTGGCAACGAGTATCCAACGTACTGGATGAAATGATACAAACCTATCAAGATGGCAATATTCTTATCGTTACGCATGGTGTCGTTATGATGACGTTATTAAGGAAACTAAAACCGGGCTATATGGAATCACAAGGAAAAAACTTTCATATAGCGAATTGCGCTGTTATGAAGATGGAATATCATGATCAAGCATTCCACATCCTTGCCGTCAATCAATAGGTTGAGCATGTAGTTTCGAAAAGATGAAATCATGGACTTCCTCACGTTTGATATGAAAGCATAATGAAATCTCATCAAAAAGAAGATCTTCTGCTCGATCAAAAAAATATTTATCTTTATCGGAAATCGTTTTTTTGATTTCCTCTTTTTGTTTTTTCATGAGATAAATGGTATTCGCCAATTGTGCCCACATCCATATATCACCACTATCCAGCATGGATTGGAATCGTTCCTCACGAATACGTTTATCATCGTCCCAACAGCTGGTAAGCGATGGCATCTTATCGATCAGAGCTAAGATGTCATCTTTTTTCATGATCAAACGAAGATTGGGATTTGTGGATGGTGTGGTAATACTGGTTTCTACATCACCTTTGATATTATGTAGCACATACCAAAATTCCTTCTCTTTGCGCCCTTTGCGCTTCTCTATGATATTTTTTACCTGAAAGATGCCTTTGTTTGTATAAGATACATTATCATTGATTTGAAACATGATAGACCTCCTACTTAAATGAATGTTATTTCCAAAGTCATTTTACCATTTTTCTTTTTTTGATGTAAGAAATATCGAAAAAAACTGAATCAAAAACCTAGCTGGTTCGATTCAGTTTCAAGACAGTAAGCGTTAAGGTACCTTCTGTACTATTCACATTAGAATTGTAAGTTAAAGAGAATCTTGATGTGGAAGTTATATAGGCAATCAATGATCCAGATCCCATAGCCGTTTGTTGATTTTGTGTCGTTTTTACATATACACCAAGCTCAAGATGGACCTTTCCATCATAAAAGGGCGTAATTTGCATATAGCCGGGTGTTGCTAAAATGACAGTTACATTGTAATTGATCAGATAATATCCAGGCGTTAAGAGCAATGAAGAATTGTCTTGTACAATGTTTCCTGTTGTATCTACGACAGATTCCAATAATGGAATCTGGATTCCATCCGTGAAATAGCCTTGAAAAACATAATAGGATGCAAATGCCTGTTGTGGCAATGCCCCGGTTGCTCCTTTTGGAATGGAGAAATCCAATTGTACACCTTGTTCAATGGGTTTCAAATCAACCTGTGCAGGTTGATTTGGTTCTAGTGTAGTGGTAGTACCTACCGTGATCAATGGGATCGCCCCGGTTGCTCCGGTAGCGCCTGTCATACCTGTATTGCCCGTAGGTCCTGCCGGTCCTTCAAAACCGGTAGGACCTTGTATTCCGGTAGCCCCTGTTACCCCGGTTGGTCCCGTGTTTCCTTTTGGTAGTTTAAAATTCAATTCGATCCCATCCTGTATCGGTACACTGTCTACCCATGCATTTTCTCCAGGAGATGTGGTTGTTGTAGAACCTACTCGAACGATCGGAATAGCCCCCGTTGGTCCAGTAGCACCATCAGCCCCGGTCATTCCGGTAGGCCCGATCGGGCCTGTATTTCCTGTGATACCTGTTGCCCCTGTCGCACCTTTTGGACCGGTTGCTCCGGCAATTCCATCTGCACCGGTATTCCCTCTAGCCCCCGTCACACCCCTAGGACCGCTAGGACCACGAAGTCCTGTGGCTCCTTGACTACCGGTTGGTCCTGTATCACCTCTTGGTAACGTAAAATTCAATTGAACGCCATTCATGGTAGGAACTTCATTTACCGTTGCATCTCCCCCGGGTAAAGAAGTATTGACCTCACCGATCGTTATTTCAGGTGTTCTTCCTGTTCTTCCAGTAGGACCTGTCACACCTTGAGGTCCTGTATCACCTTTTGGACCTGTTGGACCTTGTGGACCGATACAACAATCGCAACAATGCTCATTCATCCATGACTCCTCTGTTTGATTATCCATTCTATTCACCCCATAGTTTATCATTATGCAAAAGATACGAATATGTGAAAAAAATCTGCCTCTCAATGAAGAAGCAGATCTTTTCTATTCTATATCAGGATATTGTAAATCCTTTTCATATTCACTAAGAATGCCCTTACCATGATGCTTAGAAGCATACAAAGCGATATCGGCGGCATGCATCAGATCTTCATAGCTTTGTAACGTATCCTCGACCCAAGCCAATCCGGCAGATAATTGAATGTGATGAATTTTTTGATCAGGGAAACGAAGTCGATAAGCGGATATCTTTTGATAATAACTGTTTAAGACCTTGCGAACATCCTCTTTGCTATCAAAGTGATATAAGAAGATACAAAATTCATCCCCCGAACGTCTTGCACAAATAATTTGATCATTCTCAAATTCACTTAATAATGCCGCAAATACTTTCAAATAAGTATCGCCCCAATCATGACCATATTGATCATTGATGGATTTGAAATTATCAAGATCCAACATAACGATCGCAGCTGTCTTAGGCTGTACCTGTTTCAATAAGGAATCAACCTTTATATGGAAGGATTTGATGTTATTTAATTTGGTCAAAGCATCATGATCTCTTTCATATTCGATTTTCTTCTTTTCTTTTACATCACTTGTAACATCACTGACAACACCAAAAGTACCATTTTCATCAATTGCCATATATACTTGTATCCATTTATCAGGGTCACGATGAAGATGATAAATGTTAGTGACATTTGTTTTATTCGGATTCATTACTTTACCCATTTCTTTCATGAATGCATCTTTATCTTGATAAAGTGAATCTGCTGTTTCCTTATCCCAATCCATGATGAAACGAAGACGATCGGTTGCCATGACATCTTTTTGATCATGTCTGAATTCAAAGACCCCAATTGGCATATCCACGATATCGATGACCTTGGATACTTTGACAGTCGCATTTAATATGCTTGCGACCATTTTATTGATATCTCCACTCAGCTGTTTGAATTCAGGGATGTTTTCCACATGAACGACCGTATCCAAATTTCCATTGGATATCTTTCTGACATCCTCTACGATACGATGAAGATTTGTGACGATTTGCCGTTTTAATAAATAACGAAGCGTCAAAATCATAATGATCGCAATCAACACTAACCCGATCACAGTAGTAAACATGATCATATTTTGATCTTGAAATACCACAGATCGATCATACGCAATACATAATAACATTTGATCATAAACCTTACTAACACAATATACAGATGAATCAGATAACTGAATGAAATTACCATTGGATAAATGTATCAAAGTAGATAGATCTACACCTAAATCATCCACGTTTTTATCAAGATATGTGTCATCGCTATGTGCAAGTATCTGACCTGTTTCTTTATTTACGGCAAATAGTGAAATACCTTCATCCATTGGTAATCTGGATATGATATAAGATATCTCGTTTTTTTGACGTGCTTCTAAGATTCGAGTAGGTGCAAGACCAATCTGTACGATGCCTTTTTTATCTTGTCTGGCGACACCGATGTATTGAAATACTTTTTTCTCGGCACCATTTGGTTGGATATCTTGAATAAGATAACCGTTATCTTCTAAGATGGGTAAAAACTCTTTTGTTTGTTTTGTGGTTTGAAAATCTAAACCAAAATACTTCGGTATGGTACCCGCAAATAAAATCCCATGTTCATCGATCACATGAAGCTCATCTACCCTTAACAAATCTTTTATTTTCTCAAGCTCACTTTGTGAGGATAAAACATCAGGATTGGATCGTATGATATAAGCAAAAGCATAAGCTCTTGTTAGATAATCCTCATTTAAACTATCGGTAAGATTATCTAATTCATCTTTATTGCTGTTTAAGGTCGTGACAATCTGTTCTAGTTTTAATTCAGCATTTTGTTGAATATTTGATTTGGCATTATATTCTTGTATGAACCATGTAAATCCGAGAATGAGGAAAGAAGATAGCACAATGACAAGTGTGATATAACGTGTAAACAGTTTCTGCATGTGGTATCCTCTCCTTATTGTGTATATTATAGCGTATTTTTATAGAAATGAGAAAAAATTATGATAAAAAGGTTGTGTTTTGACTAGTTGAATTTATCAATGGGGAATCTAGAATAGATGTTTCTATTTCATCTGAAAATGATACCGTCTGGTTAACCATCGATCTGATGTGTGACACGTATTTAAAGATAGAATCACAACACTAGAGCATGCAATGAATCATTAAATCAGTTATTTCAGTCACAGGATGGGCTACTAGAATTGATAATCCCTAGCACCCTTGATGTAAAATATTTTAATGCCCACCTTCATTACTCTTGATAATCATCAAGAGTAATAGTACAATGTATTTAAACAGAAAGGATGCGGGTAAGATGGAAAGAAAAGAGATTTTGGAATTGATGCAAAATGTTTTTACATCTAGTGAGGCGGCAGAATATCTGAATATTTCAACACAGAGATTAAATCAGCTTGTTCATGAAAAAAGAATTGAACCTATAAAAGTCAGTAAATCTGTTATGCTTTTTTTGAAAAGTGATTTGGAAAAACGTAAGATTGTAAATGTATCTAATAACACTAATCAAAAAAATGTAGATTGTTTTGATATAAACAACTCTTTTGTTCGTGACGCTATCCTTTACTATACGATTCAACAGTATTTCAATAACAATGATAAACGGACTAGTCAATTTGTAGAGCAAATTCAAAAAGTCAATAATTTTGATTTTCATAGTGGGTTGCCAGTAAATATTCCTTTACTGTCATCTCTTTTAAAAGTCAGTGAGAAAGATTTTTATAACAAATACACAAATGTAAAAGAGAGTTTTCTATCATTGCCAAGTGATGTTGTACTTGTGAAAAAAGGTGATGATATTTATTCTAAATTGCTTGCAGAAACAAAGGAAGCTGCACCCTATCTTTTCTTAAAGGGAAATGTACATTTACTTGCTGAAAAATCAGTATGTGTCGTGGGAAGTAGAAATGCTTCTTTGGATTCTATGGAAAAGACTGAAAGAATTGTTAAATCGTTAATTCAAAGAAATATTGTAGTAAATGCAGGTCTGGCAAAAGGAATTGATACAGCAACACACCGTTCGGCACTAAAATATGGTGGAAGAACGATTGCAGTTATCGGTACTCCAATTAACCAATACTATCCAAAAGAAAATAAAGATCTACAGATGGAAATCGAAAAAAAGGGATTGATTGTTTCTCAGTTCCCGCCATGCAATGTTGTAAATAGATGGAATTTTCCTACCCGTAATGCAACGATGAGCGGTATCTCATTAGCAACAATCATAATGGAAGCTGGCGAAACAAGTGGAGCATTAAAACAAGCAGACTATGCCTTAAAACAAGGACGAGATGTGCTTATTCCTCAGTCTGCCATTAACAATCCACTGATCAAATGGCCTGCAAAATATGTTTCAAAAGGTGCCTTTGCATTTCGAACATTAAAAGAAGTTTTAGAAATTTTGAACAAAAACGAGTTATTACTTGACCTATTCAATAAAACAGATATGGAGGAAATCAGTAATGTGGAAATGGACTGATCCGGATAACATTCAAGCAATCATATTGGATATGGATTCTCTAAGTCAAGATTATCTTGAATATCCATTTACATCTATATTGAAAGATGTCAAAGTGTTTAAAGTAAAAGATTTTTGGAATAACGATATTAAAAAAGTAGATGATACAATAGAGTACTTTGATATTTCCTCTTTGTTACAAGAAATATTAAGTATTGCTAAATGTGAATCCTATTCTTTGATTGCCATTAGCAGCAATGCTTTGTTTTTGAAAGAAATGATGCAAAATCATATAGGTACTATATTAGCTGGAGAATTAACCAAAGAGTTTTTAAAAAGTACCCCTGATTTCACATATACGGCATTAGATACTTTAAATCAAATTCTATTAAAGGAAAGAAAAGGATATGGTGCTGAGGTTTTCGCAACATACAGTAAATCACGTAAAAAAATGTCATTACTGAAAAGTGAAACTATGGTACAATTAGACAATGGACAGCAGGAACCGTTGACACTATACCTAGGAGGTAGATATTATTCTCAAGGACATCAATATTTATTAGACGATCCACTTTCTGTATTAGTAAAGGAATTTAAAGATAATTATGTAGAGGTCGTAGACTTGTTCTTTGATTCAGCAATAAATTTTATAAATAAAAAAGAGAAAATAGATATTCTTACGGCTATTCCATTAAAACCTATTGAAATAAAAAACAAGCGTTTTGATAGATTTGCTTCACTTCATTTAAACAAATGTACGAATAATCAATTGAAACTTCAAAGCATCTTAAAGTGTAATAAAGACTTTTCTCAAAAAGGAAATAATCTATTTAACAGAAAAGAAATCGTTAGAGGAGCTTATGAAGTTACAGAAAATATAGATGGTCAAAGTATCTTATTGATGGATGATGTGTATTCTTCAGGTTCAACTTTTCTAGAAGTAGCAAAGACATTGTATGTGGCAGGAGCGAGAAATGTAATTGGTGTCTTATTAGCTGTTAACCAATTAACAGAATCATCTTCTGTGTCTTATCATAGTCTTCCTTGCTCCTACTGTGGAAAACCAATGACATTAAGGATTAATCATAGAAACAAACAGATGTTTTTCGGATGTACGGAATATCAAAAACATCTTTCTCATGACACCTCTATACCTATGCAACATGGATTACGTATGTTATTAGACAATAATAAATTGGAGATTACAGAAATCATAGATTTGGAAGATGAGTATTAGAAATAGCAATTATTTGAAAATAAATAAGAGGTGAAGTGAGTGAAAGAGGTTAAAGAAGAAATTCAAGAACTAATAGATTTAAAAGCTGAAGGTGATTACTGGGATTTCAAACAGAAATGGCATTCTAATATATCTGATTTATTACATGATATTATTAATTTCAAAAGAGGGAGATACCGACACAAAACGATATTTCCCTCTTTTGAAATTGATAATAAAACTTTACAAATTTCATTGACAAGTAAACTTGGCGTGGCTATAATGATGATGCCAAGTTTACTTTGCAAATATATATTAGGAGGATTTCATTATGAACAAGGATGAAATTTTAGCAAAAAGTAGAGCAGAAAATAAAAACAAAGATGTTTATGAACAGGAAATCTTAAAGCAGTCGAGTACGCTTGCAGTTATAATAATGGTGGTTCTTGCTGCTGTGTTCTTTATAACGCAGATATTTGTAGGAGATGGAATTAACTATGGAATATGGGCACTTGTTTTCTGCTCAAACATGGCAACATTTTGGGTAAAATATGTTAAACTCCACCACAGATTTGACCTAGCGATGGCGATTATATATACGGTATTTATATTGGCGCTGTCAGGATGTCATATCTATAACTTGATCGTGTCTACCACAGGCATATAAAGTGGTGGAAATTATGGATGATAAACTGATATTAAGGAATCGTCTTAAAGAAGCAAGAACAGAATTGAAATTATCGCAAAATCAGCTTGCCGAAATAGTGGGCGTATCTCGAAATACTATTAGTTCGATTGAGACAGGTCAATTTAACCCTACTGCAAAACTTGCACTTGTTTTATGTATTGCCCTTGATAAGAAATTTGAAGAACTTTTTTATTTTGAATAACACTATGTACCACCGCCGTATATGGGTAACACCATAGCGGCGGTTTTTCTGTTCACCCTGACAATCAAGTCAAAGAGAGTCTTTTTTACTATGCGCTTGCTACTTCGTCAAGTTTTTTTGCTGTTAATGTGACAGTAACACCGGTACTTAAAGTTAATGTTAAAGCAACCGCTGAGGATACGCTCATGGTCAATACATCCCCAGCTGATAAAGAAGTGATAACACTACCGGAATAGATGGATTCTACACCAATAGCCAATAAGTGAATTTCTTCTGTTTCAGGTATTGGTGCGCCATTATTTAACACTGCTAATGTGACTGCTGCACCTAAGGAAGCTGAAGCATTGAACATATAATTGATTTCATATATGCCACTTTGTTCGATCGTTAGATTATCAGCGCCTAGCGTTACATTGTTGGCGGGCATATCTACAGGTAAAGGTAATGGGGTAGTAGCCCCTACAGCTAGATCTATCGTTTGTGTAGCATCGTTATATTTACCACCATATGCAATCAATCCACCGCCACCGCCTGGACCTGTATCACCTCTTGGCACAGTAAAATTCAATTCAATGCCATCTGGTGTTTCGTTTGATGTGACCTCTGCTTCGGTTCCCGGATCACCTGTTGTAGTTAATCCAATCGTAACAACAGGAGTAGCACCGGTCGGTCCGGTTTCTCCTGTTTCACCGGTAGGGCCAGTAGGACCTGTTTCTCCAGTTGCACCAGTTGGACCTACCTCACCATCAGGACCAGTAGGACCAGTAGGCCCTGTATTTCCATCTGCTCCGGTATTTCCGGTAGGACCAGTAGGCCCTGTATTTCCTGTAGCACCAGTGATACCGGTATTTCCAGTTGCCCCTGTGATACCCGGGATACCATCTGCTCCGGTATCACCCTTAGGCCCAGTAGGTCCGGTATTACCTACAGGTCCCATGATACCTTGTGGTCCTGTAGCTCCCATGGCACCAGTTGCCCCAGTAACGCCTCTTGCACCTGTTACACCGGTCGCTCCATTTGCGCCTGTGGCACCTGTAGCTCCAGTAATTCCGGAAGCTCCTGTAGCGCCAGTTGCCCCAGTTGCTCCACGAAGACCAGTAGGCCCTGTAGCTCCATCGGCACCTGTATTTCCGGTAGGTCCCGTAGGCCCAGTATTTCCAGTAGGTCCTGTAGCACCTACACCAGGTCCTGTAGCGCCGGTCGCTCCGGTTGCGCCAGTGGCACCTGTTGCACCACGAAAGCCTCTAGGCCCTCTGCAACAAGGATTACAACATTCCTGTTCACAACATTCTTGTTCACAATAAGGATCACGATCCCAATTGCCCTGCTCATTTGATTCATAATAATCGTCGTTGTACATTGTGCACCTCTTCTTTCTCTTAAATGGCATGCCACACGATTCTGATATCGATGGTGTAGCCTGTTATAGAATATGCAGAATGTGCTAATATGATAGTGTTAACAAATTTAAACTATCCGATTTCTATCAAAAAGAGGGCTATATATTCACATATGTTATGACTATAAACTTTGTATATATGTTGTAAAACCTAACATCATAACATTCATAATTCCATGAACAATTGCTAGATTAAGCATCAATAAGGCACTAAGTATAATGATCATCTTCTTATATAAATCATGTAGAACATAGTTTGCATGATAGTTCGTGCAAAAGCAAAATCGCAGTAAGAAGTTTACATGCTATAATTTAAATAGATCATCATATGATTTTCATCTTATGAGGAAATATCTTTGTAATGGAAAGGAAGATACTGATGCCATTGAACAGAAGACAGTTGAATATGCTAAAGGATTTCTATGAAAATAAAGAGAATTTTTTAACCTCTCGTTTTTTTGCTGACAAATATGATATCAGCATTCGTAGCGTAAAAAATGATCTTTCTATCATTCGTCAAGAATTAGAAGATCAAGACTTTATAGAATTGGAATCCATGCCCTCTAAGGGAACCAAGATGATATTGCTTGATGAAGAGGAATATCATCAATATATGCAGGATATGCAAGGTGAAGATGATCTGAATTCCAAAGATAATCGTATACATAAAATATTAGAAATCTTGTTAGAAACTAAGAAGTATTATACGGTTCAGCATTTGGCTGATCGTTTTTTCATATCCAAATCAACCTTTCTGAAAGACTTGAAACAGGTAAAGCAAATTCTTCAAGGGTATCATATTGAAATAGAACATGATCTTAAAAAAGGAATTCAGATAAAAGGAAAAGAAGAAGATATCCGAAAATGCATATCCAGTGAACATGTCAACTTTATGGGTGATTATGCAAATCTTTATACACAAAACGATCAAACCACAAATTTTAATAAAATCGGTGCTATCTTAGTAAATGTCTTTATGGAATATCAATATCAGATCTCCGATGTAGCCTTACAAAACCTGATCATACATATTGATATTTTAATCAAAAGAGTTACCGGAGGTTTTGTAATGGAAGAAGCAAGACAAGATGAAATACATGTTCCTTTCATGAAAGAAATCGAGATGGCGGAAAAAATTATCCATGCTTGTCATGAAGCATTTCATATTCCGATTCATGAAGCTGAGGTTCAACGTCTAGCAATTTATCTGTATGGAAAAGCAAATCTGAATGATGCTTCTTATATCACTCAGGAAATCGATGATTTTGTTTTCCAAGCACTAACCAGTATAAAAAACAAATACGCCGTTGATATTATGGATAATGTACAATTTCGTGTATCACTATCTCTGCATTTGATGCCACTTCTTACAAGATTGAAATATAATATGCAACTAAAAAATGAGTTATTGCATAATTTACGTCAATCCTATCAAGTCGCTTTTGATATGGCCTTTTCTTTATCAAGTATGATCAAAGAGCACTTTGGCTATGAATTAAATGAAGATGAAATATCCTATTTGGCTATCTACTTCAACAGTGCCTTGGAAGCTCATGAGGAACATGCAGGAACCAAGCGCATGTTGATCATCAGTTCTTTGAAAAGAAGTGAGACGTTGTTGCTTAGGGAAAAAATTAAATCATGGTTTGCCAATACACTTTCTGAACTTGTAATCGAAGATATCTATCATTTAGAACATGTAGATGTATCCACATTTGATGTCATTTGTACAACAGAAAAGAATAAGTTTTATGAGAATAATTTAGCTATTTTGATTTCTCAATTTCCCAAAGAAGAAGATTATCGAGCGATTAAAATGATGTTGGATGGTTTCAATAATAAAGAGCAATTTGAAGCATTATTCACAGAAGCTAATTTTTATATCGGTAAGCCAATGAAACAGGAACAAGTGATCAAACAACTTTGTAAACTAAGCACAAAGGATACACTTTCTTGTAAACAGCTATATGAAGAAGTTATGAAACGTGAAACGATGGGCGGAACGTATTTTGGAAATGCTATTGCAATGCCTCACCCTATGTATCCTATTACAGAAAATACGTTGATTGCAGTGGCTTTATTAGAAAAAGAAATCCCTTGGGATACGTATGGTAATATGGTACAACTGATCTTGTTGGTGAGTGTCGAGAAAAATAATCCAAAGGCTTATAAGATATGGAGTTATCTTACTGAAATGATTCATGATGAAAAATTGATCGAAGCCATTTTAAAAGAGCCTAGTTATCAAAATTTTAAAAAACAGATTTCTGCGTTTCTTGATAAAACAAACTTTGCATGAAGCATGGTGCAAAGTAAGATTTGATATAAATTTGCATGAATCATCGTGCAAAAGCAAAGACCACGATCCACTTCTTTCATGATAAAGTATGGATGTAAAAAGTTCCAGGAAAATTAGTGAAGGAAACTTCTACGGCCGTGAAGTAAATGCTATTGATGATAGCACACTGACTGTCATGGAATGGAAAGGAGTGGTTTAAACGTTGATAAAACCAAAATGCTTAAAGAGGAGGAAACGAATATGATCAAAGCGTTGAGAATTGATGAAAGACTCATTCATGGACAGGTAGCAGTAACATGGTGTTCTGCATTGAATGTAGATCGCATTATCGTAGCGAATGATAAAGTCGCTAAAGATGAAATATCTATCATGTCACTAAAAATGGCAGCACCGCAAAATGTGAAGGTCGCTGTAAAAACAGTAGAAGATGCAATTAAATTATTGCAAGATCCACGTATGGATAAATTAAGTGTGCTAATATTGGTAAACAATCCTAAGGATGCCTTGACATTGGTAGAAGCAATACCAGACATTCCCTTTGTAAATATCGGGAATTTCGGAATGATATCAGATAAAGCAGGAAGAAAGATGCTGGCAACTTCACTTGCGGTAGATGAAGGTGAGGCTGAATTATTGAGAACTATCGTTGAGAAAAAGCCTGATAGTAATTATCAGATGACACCAACATTACCACCACAAAAATTACATGACTTACTATAAAAAAAGGAGAAAATTATGGGAATTGCATTACTTATAGCCGTAACATATTGGGCAATCTTTGTAGTAGATGAATCATTTTCATGGCAGACGCTGGTAAGACCTATCGTCACTGGACCGATTGTTGGTTTAGTTTTAGGTGACGTAAAAGCTGGTTGTATTATGGGAGGATTATTAGAAGCAGTTTATATGGGAATCGTGAGTGTAGGTGGAGGAGCACCGGCAGATGCTTTTGGTGCTACGATCATTTGTACGACCTTTGTCATTAATGGAGGATTATCAAATGAAGCAGCTCTTGCTTTGGCTTTACCTATTGGAACGTTAACTGCACGACTTGGACAATTAGATGTACCGATGCATGCTTATTTTGTTCAATTATTCGATAAATATATTGAGAAGGGGGATACGAAAAAGTTCTGTACTTTGCAACGATGCTATCGATTATTTACAAGAACTTTCAAAATTTTAGTTATCTTTTTAGCAGTATGGATTGGTGCTGATAATGTACAACTTGTTTTTGATTATCTACCGGCATTTATATTAGATGGTTTGACAGTAGCAGGAGGACTTTTACCTGCCGTTGGTTTAGGTATCCTAACAAGTATGATTTTCAATAAGCAACAAGGTGCATGGTTGTTTATCGGTTTTGCTCTAAGTGCTTACCTTGGCTTAGGAACGATGGCTGTCGCAATCATTGCAGGATGTGCAGCTGTACTTACCTTCTTTAATGATTCTGAAGCACAGAGTCATTATGCAGTGGAAAATGTAGCTCGTCAAGATTTAGAAAAAGAGGAGGATTTCTTTTCATGAAAGCTGATTTAACGAAACAAGAAAAAAAAGATATGATGCTTTTATTTAGGAGATCATTTTTAATCAATGGATCCATGCAGGCAATCAAAAGACAAGGTATGGGTTTCTGTTATTGTATGATTCCACTTTTAGATAAAATATATAAAAATGACGAACAGGCTCGTTTAGAAGCTTTGAAGCGAAACAATGAGTTTGTAAATTCACATGCAAGTACCATGACGTTTCTGCTCGGTATTACCTATGCATTAGAAAAAGCAAAAGCTGAGGGAGATGATGTTAGTGGTGAAGTCATCACCAATATCAAAACATCACTTATGGGACCTTTAGCGGGAATAGGCGATTCTTTATTCCAAGTAACCCTACGAGTTATTGCCGCAGGTATCGGTATTACATTTGCACAACAAGGCAGTATTTTAGGAGCATTGTTATTCATTTTGATCTATGGCGGCATATTTACTGTCATTAAATATCCATTGATCGTTGCCGGGTATACAGTTGGAACGAAGTACTTAAAAGATCTATTTGAAAAAGGCCTTTTGAAAAGTATTACTAAGGCGGCTTCCATTCTAGGTCTAACAATGGTAGGATGTTTAGCTTCCACACTGATCAAAGCAAATACTGTATTGACACTGAATTTCGGTGGTGCAGAATTCGTATTACAAGATACCTTTGATACCATTTTACCAAAAGGCTTGTCTTTATTAGTGTTATTTGCCGTATTCTATCTTGTGAAAAAGAAACTTTCTATTATGAAGATCATGTTCCTTATCATTGGCTTTGGTATTCTTATGGCATTTTTAGGGATCATGTAGAAAGAGGTATTGATATGAAGTTGATCGTTAGAGCAGATGACTTTGGTTATACCGATGTCTATAATGCAGGTACCATCAAAGCGATAGAGGATGGCATCGTTACCTCTGTTGATTTGATGTTAGATACACCAGGTTCCGTTGATGCTATGGAAAGCATCAAAAAGTATCCATGGATCAGTGTTGGATGGCATGCACACTTTTGGGGGAGGCCGATACTTCCCCCAGAAGAAGTGCCCTCAATGGTAGATGAAACCGGGAAGTTTAAGTTCAGAAAACAGAAAGCATTAAAGGCTACCTGTGAATTTGATGAAGTTTTGAAAGAATGTCATGCACAAATGCAACGATGTATTACCATATTAGGTAAGGTTCCGGATACTGCGGGAATCGGATCAGATGGTACTGCATTTGAAGCAGCACGGAAACAGATTTGCGAAGAATATGGCATAGCATATAATTTTGTGAATAAACCAGATGCGAAAGGCAGTATCGTTTCTGCCAGAGAATGTTATCGACATTTGGATATTTATATGCCGAATCAGCCAGCTACGGTATATCGAACATGCTATGATGATAGTTATGAAAAACGTATGCAATATGATCCTATTCGATATTACGTAGAGGATGAAGGAGATATTCTTTCTAAAAAGATAGCTTTAACTGCGTGGCATCCGGGATATCTAGATCCTTATATTCTACAGGAATCTAGTTTAAAAGAAGCCAGAGTGATTGATATACAGGCTTTATGTGATGATCGTTTAAAAGAATGGATCATAAAGAATCATATCGAATTGATTAATCATAGAGATGCACTCTATGGAACACATGAGTATCAGAATTATTTAAAAAATATACAAAGTCCTCTTTTCGTGGGGGATATGGAAGTTTAAAGAAAGTGGGGTATTCCTATCAAAAAAATAGTTATAGCGACACATGGAAAGTTAGCGGAAGGATTTCAAAATACGCTGGACATCCTTGGTGTTCCTCAAGAAAACATTAGTGTTATGGGCTTCTACTGTGGAAAAAAACATGAAGAAGAGGAAATAACGAATTTATTTACGAAGGTATCTGATGAAGATCAGTTGATCATATTTACAGATATCCAATATGGCAGTGTTAATCAAATCTTTACGAAAGAGGCGATCAGACACCAAGATAAAAATGTTGAGATCTTAACCGGCTTTAATTTACCATTGTTATTGGAAATTACGATGAGCAAGGAGCAGTTATCAAAACAAGAATTAAAGGATATGGTAGAAAAAGCTTCTAGGCAAATGCAATTGATGGATCTAAATGCCTTTGTCACTACATCAAAAGAAGAGGATATTTTTTAAAATCCAAAAGCAAAAGGGTGAATGATATGAACGACTTCACTCCTTTTATTATGCCAAGGGAAGGAGAATAAAATGAAATATAGAGAAATCAAATCCGATTTAAAAAGTAAACGAAAAGTATTGGAAATAGAAAAGCCCATTCGTTGGTCTTATATGAAGTTATTACGAGAATATAGTACATTGAAACAATTTTATCCTGAAATCAATCCATATGCAGAAGTATATCAGTTTCGTGATCATTTGTTTTGTATCTATACGGAAAGTCTTGATGGAGCAGGAGATCCTTGGATGTATTTGATCGATGGACCAAAGAAATGTATGTTGATCGATACAGGCTTTGGGGTAGGAGACTTAAAAGGATTGATCAAAAAGCTGGTTGGCGATAAGCCTATCATCGTTGTGAATACTCATTCTCATTTTGATCATGCATATGGGAATTGTCAATTCGATACTTGTTATTGTCATATACAAGAAGTTTGGAGAATGGAACAGAAAAATAATGCACATATCTGGGATTATTTATTTGATGAGTCCGGTGAGCCTAAATGGACAGAATTTGATAAAGCCGATATCATACCATACCGTCCATATGAAATCATCGGTGTAGAGGATGGACATTGTTTTGATCTAGGGGATGGATATATCGTGGAGGCCGTTTTACTACCGGGGCATACACCGGGGCAATGTGGTTATTATGATCATCAGGATCATACGATATTTATCGGCGATATGACAGGTATTGGCACAGCTCTTCCCAATGAACCATATGCTCAATATTGCACAGTACAAGCAATGAATACTGCTTTGAAAAAATTACAGCCACGGTTTGATGAAATAGAAGGTGTATTTCCCGGGCATGGTATGCTAGATCAATCAAGTTTGATGCTTCAATATTTATTAGATGCTACGGAAGCTATCCTTGCTGATCCTGATGGTTATGATATGTATAAGGAAATCACAGTTGCAAAAGGTGAACGAAAAAAAGTTATGATGAAGTATGTTTATCAAGGTACAGGTATCAAATATACAAAAAATAATGTTAGATAGAGATAAGGAAAATGATACGATTTGTATGAAAAAGGAAAAACAGATCGGGCGCAATCTCACGGAAGGGAAACTGTTGCCAACATTGCTTTGTTTTTCCTTGCCGATCATATTAAGTAATCTGATACAACAACTTTATTCGATGAGTGATCTTATCATTGTTGGGAAATTTTTGGGCAGTCTAGGTACGGTTGCTGTTTCAACAGGTGGAGAAATGGCCGATTTATTTCTTCCGATTGCGACGGCTTTTGCATCAGGAGGACAAATCTATATCGGTCAACTTGTCGGAGCTGGTAATAAAAAACAATGTAAGGAAACTGTTCATACATTGATAACGTTGATGATGATATTGGCTATGATATCTACTATTTTCATTTATATCTTTCATCATCAAATTCTATCTTTCGTAAATTGTCCCATGGAAGCTTACACACAGGCAACTTATTATATGATGATCACGACATTAGGATTTCCTTTCTTGTTTGGATATAATGCTATTTGCGGTATTTTAAGAGGAATGGGAGAATCAAAGAAGCCACTACAGTTTATCTTGGTTGCAGTATCATTGAATATCGTGATGGATCTTTTATTGGTGGTAGTATTGCAAGTCGGTGTAGCCGGTTCTGCAATCGCAACGGTAATCGCACAGATTGGTTCTTGTAGTGCAGCTATGCTATACTTATGCAGAAACAAAGCAACGTTTGGTTTTGAATTTCATCTTTCCACTTTTCGTATTCAGAAAATAGCATTAAAGAAAATTTTAATGTTAGGCATTCCACAGGCTGTAAAATCTATTTTCGTTCGTTGTTCTATGTTATGGGTCAACGCAAATATCAATCGTTATGGACTGTCTTATGCCGCTGTGAATAGTGTTGGAAATAAAATAAATAAATTTTTAGAAGTCTATGTACAAGGTATTGATGCTGCTACCGCAGCGATGGTAGCGCAAAATCTTGGCGCAAGAAAATATGAAAGAACAAAGAGATTGATCCTACTTTCTCTGTCTTGCTGTCTTTGTATTGCAAGTGGATGTGCGCTTCTTGCTGTGTTCTGTCCAAATGAAATATTTCGCATATTTACCTCGGATGTAGCTGTGATTGAAATGGGGAAAGTGTATATGAGAATCATGATCTTACATTTTTATATGTCTGCGATTACGAGCACTTTTCAAGCTTTGGTTACCGGAAGTGGCTTTGTATCCTTAAGTTTTTTCATTGGAATCTTAGATGGAGTGATTTGTAGAATCGGATTCAGTTTGTTATTTGTAAATCTATTTCATATGGAAGCAGAAGGTTATTGGCTGGGTACTGCTTTTGCACGAACGCTTCCCGGATTATTATGCTTCCTCTATTTCATCAGTAATCAATGGAAAAAAAGAAAATTGTTGATCTAAATAATAGACCAACAATTTTTTATTCATCTTGTTTTTTTAGGCATCAATAAGGCAGTACGTACAATGATCATATCACCTTCCAATTTGACTTGTAACTTACTGCTATATTTCTGTGCTATCTCAGACATAGCTTTCATACCATATCCATGTCCTTCACCCTTTGTACTAGGTAAGACAACGGTTTTTTCATCTAATAAGATCTTATCTGCATAAGGATTGATGGTTTCTACAAACAAATATCTTCCTCTTACATGCATGGTTACTTCAATGCTTTTCTTATATGAACACTTAACTACAGCTTCAATGGCGTTATCTAACATATTCATGATCAAAGTACATAAATCATTATCATCAATCGTGATATCTGAAGGAACCTCTACTTGTAAGATCATTTGGATATCTTCTTTTTTTGCTTTCACCAATGCTCGTGATAGTAAGGCATTGACAATCGGATGACTACAAATCTTTAACGGAAGAACGTTTTCAGTTTTCTCTGTCAATTCTTCCAAATAGTGATCCATTCGTTCTTTATCTCCCTCACGACTTAAATCTTGTAACATATGAAGATGACGTAACATATCATGACGAAGAATGGCAATTTCAGTGCTACTTTCTTGCATATTTTGAATATTTTCATTGATCAATTCATTTCTTATCGCTAAAATGGATAATTCACTCTTAGTATCGGCTACATTCCTTATGGTTAATATGAAACTTACGGTGCCTCCTAGAATCAACAATAAACCACCATACTTTTGAAATGCTTCCGACATCATTAGAATAGGAGCACGTAACATGGTAACCATCATCGTTTCTTCATGTCCTGTTATAGATAAACCCAAACTACCAATCAATATACAGATGACAACACCAAAGAAAAGCGGTGTAAATAAACGATATACTGTATTTTTATCCTTCCACTCCAATACCGCAAAGACACCAAGTGATAATAGGGATAAATATAGTAAGGCATCATATGGATAATAGGATAGAATTGAAAACATAGGAATTTTCGCAAGTAAATGGAATAGAATAGATAAGCCCAATGGGAAAAATACAAAAGGAGCATACCATTTCTTCCAACGCTTCATTTGCGTCAACATATAAAGCAGTGGCATCCCAAGTGATAAAGGTATTAATAGTTCTGCAGGTAAGAAAAGAAGAGAATAGCAAGAACCAAACCTATATTCGAAATTTAAAAAGATACGTAGGGATTGAATCACAGCCGCAACCATCAAAAACAAGGTCGCATAGGATTTCTTTCCATAATATAAGTTAAAGAAAAATAATCCTAACAGTAAAATTGCCGCCATCATATAAGCAGTCGCAGGCATCGATAGGCTAGATGTATTACTTACTAGCAATTGTGTATTGATCATTTCACTTGATAGACGTATCATTGGCATACCTTGATACTCTTTCATAGAGTTATACGCAACAGCAATTGTTAATGTTTTTCCACCATAATCCGAAGGTAATGTAAACCTAACATATTCATTTTCTTTTTGTATGCCTGTATATTGATCTGAGAACTTAACTTTCCCAATACGATTATCAAGACTTGGATCTACCGTATAAAGTAGCTCATCATCTAAAAAGACACTTTGTTGCCAAGTAAAGCTATCTAATTCCATGATGGTATAGCCTTCCTGTTCTAATGTTTTATCTAATTTACGTGATAGATAAAAAGTTTCCCCGGAACTATCAAACAACTCTTGTGTTGTTTTTTCTGTTTTACCATATTCATCTAATGTATAAATTTCCCATCCTCTTGCATCTTGAAATGTTGGTGTTAAAAATAACGTATCTACATCTGTAGTCGTATAGGAATATAAGAAGGATACTGTTAGTATCACGATGATTGCATAAAGGGGAAGTAGACCTAATTTCCAATGTAATTTTATCTTATTCAATGATGACACCTCCTATTATAGATAGGATAACAGGAACTCGAGGTAAAACGCAAGGTGTATTTTTACCAGTTAGGAAGAAATTCTTACCAAGTAGGAATAGCTTCTTTTTTTATTTGTAATTTCTTTGTTAGGATATGGTTGTATAAGTTTACTTTTCAATCACAAAGAAAGAGGGACATCAAAAATGAATAAAAAAACGAAGCAAACAGCAGCAGTCGCAATGGCAACTGTATTAAGTGTATCTACCGGAGTAAATTCTGTAACAGTAAGAGCACAAGAAAGTGATACAACGGAAGTACAAACAGCTCAAAATAATGAAAATGAACAAAAGGAAAAAGAAATTGCCCCATCCATCTCACTACCGGAAAATCTAGAAGCCCAGGAAGGTACAACATTAAAGGAAGTAGCGTTACCTGAAAACTGGAAATGGGTAGATGAAAGTATGATCTTATCTACAACGACAGATACTTATCCAGCGTGCTTCACGGTTGATGATGAAACATATGATTATACAACAGTAGATGGATATCATGAAGCAGAGCATTCTGTAGAAGTACAGGTTCCA
>NZ_JBEQZJ010000056.1:0-18094 GCF_045223415.1 Hoskinsella mucinilytica
TCGCATGCCATTCCTTTTCCATGCTTTGTGTTATCACAAAACATTCGTTCTTGGGTAACCACATAATATTATATATGGTTGAATTTGTCAAGAGAATCTGCAAAAATTCTTCTTGTTTCATTCTAAATTTTATATTCCTTATTTATCCTTTAAATATTGTTTCACAAAAGCAGGTACAGGGATGGGCTTGTTGATGAAATACCCCTGTACCAGATCACAATGGAGCTCTTTTAAGATTACCATTTGCTCCGGACGTTCTACACCTTCTGCGACCACTTGGATCCCCATATCATGGCAGACCTGTATCACGCTTCTGACAATGTTTTTCACTTTAGGATTCATATGAATATCATCTATGATATCCTTATCTAATTTCAATGTATGAAATCCCACTTCTGCTAATATGGAAAGGTTGCTGTATCGTGCACCAAAATCATCCAGCGATAGCCGATAACCTTGTTCCACCATCTTATTCGCTATATCATCGATGATCTCTGCACTGATATTTCCAACGGTTTCCGTTATTTCTATCTCCAAACTTTCCTTGTTTACCTCATATCGATCAAGGATCGTTTCCAATTTTCGCATCAGGTCCTTATCGATCAATGTCATCCTCGAAAAATTGAAGGATACTGGCAATTCGATTCCTTTGCTTTGCCAAAGCTTTTGTAGACGACATACTTCCTCAAATACAAAGAGATCCAATTCACCGATCAGATCTAATGCTTCAAAGCGATCCACGAAAGAAGACGGTGGTATGACCTTGCCATCCTTCCAACAGCGAATCAATGCTTCAGCTCCCTTCACGTTCCCATTTAGGTCCGCTTTGGGCTGAAGAAAGATCCGATAATTTCCATTCTTGATATCATTCTTCAACTCATCTGACATTTGACGATATCTAGCGTGATGGCCTTGACCCTCACGTTGATACTTTCTGGTTGTACTATCGGTCAAAAGCATGACCTGTGTGATCATATCCATGATATCAATCTGATCGTTGCGAAAGAAAGATTCACTGATCTGATGATCCGATAATATTTCTTTCAATTGTTCACACTGTTGCTCAAATTCTTTCTTACTATACTCCAGGACCAGGATCAATAATCGATCCCCACGTAATTGGTAGATTTCATGATCCTGAAACAGCCTTCTTAGCTTCCTAACGAGCTCTTTCATGCTTTCATATATAAGACGAGGTTCCTTTGTTTCTGTATTCAATATACCAATACAAATGACACCTACCGATGATATGGTCTCTTCTCGTATGTCATTGATTGCCGCATACATGCTCATCAGGTTCCTTGCGTTGCTTCGCATATCATGTGTCAATAAATAGGTTTCCTTAAGATCGATATGATTTTTCAAAAGACAAAGATTACAAAGCGAAACGAAGAAACGAATCATATCTTTTTGTTCTTCCTTGCTCTCTATGCCATATATCTCTAAATAACCGATATCCTCATCTTTATTTTTCAATTGATAACGCATCCCCTTATACTGGCGCATATATGGCTTAGGATAGGCCAGGGAAGATGATCGTAGATAGCCTTCCTTTTGTAGAAAGATACCGACATGGGATGCTCCTGAACAATGACACAATTCCTTCAACAGCAGATATAAGGTGTTCCCACTGTCTTTTTCTCGTATGACCATATGGACTGCTTTCTTCATGCCATCCTGATATCTTCCGATATCCTGCGTTCGTTTATCTGCATCGATCTTTCTGTGATCAATCTCTTCATTTCCGTTCAGCGGTTCCTTTGTATCGAGGATATCCTTATTTCCGCCTTTTTCTAATGCTTCTTTTAATATATGAAAGCTTCGTTGTTTCATCGCTTCAAAATGATAGCTATCATGAGATACGCTTTGAAGTACCGTCGTGAACCTTATCGGATACGTTCCATCAAAGCTTTCTTGTATTTGTTTCCTCCATTGTTTCAGGATTCGCATAACTTCATTTCTATCCATCATCCGATATTGAAACAACATCTGTTTTCCATCTTTCATCTTTGAAAAGATCATAACTTCCTTCAAGTCTTGATATAATGCATGATCTAGTTCTTCTATCAATCGCAGATCTTTTTGTGGACCTACGTCGATATCCAACAATATCATAAGATGTCCTTCTCTTTCATGATCTTGTTGAAGGATGTTTTCCATCAATGCTTCCATTCCGATTTCCGTATAGAAGAGATCCCTCTTCTTTATCGATATCTGACAGGATAGTTCTAGTTTCTTTCTTTTCCCATCGTCCCAACCATAAAGGTAAACATTTAGATGAGATGTATAGGGATCTTTTATGATCCTTGCGCATAGCTCGATCTGTATCAACATCCCATCCATTCCTCGAAGCTTGAGTTCCTGCGTGATCCGATCCTTACTTTTACGATACAATTCGAAAAAGGTCTGAGAACGAAACGTTTCCACAAATTGCCTTCTGCTGGTTTCCATACAGATCCTAGAAAAAATATCTCTGATGATCGACTCCAGCGTCTTATGATCATTTGTATGATCCTGTCCAAACAGGATATATCGTTCCACGCAGTTGGTATCCAACGTGATCTTTGCCGCAAGGATCCCTTTGTGATGTCGGAAGCAGCGTTCTTCATTTTGATACAGCCAACGTTCTATCGTTTCCGTTTCCATATCAGAAATCATATGAGTGTCTCCCTTCCATTTGACACTGTGGTGTCTATGAGATGTCGCAGGTCCCATGGAGGATGGCTCCCTGTTCGATGCTCAATGATGATGCTGACAGATTTCCTTCCACCTCAGCTCCTGTATGCAGGATGATACGATAGCTCGTTTTGATATCACCTTTCACACGACCAAAGATGTATACATCCTGTTTACTTTCGATATTGCCTGTTACGCTACCATATACCGTGACATCACCGTTTGAACAGATGTCACCACTTCGATGTTCCTTCTTTTCTATGATCGTTTCCTTATGAGCGGATAGATGTTGTAAATCTCCGCTTAACAGTTTTCGTGGTGTTTCTTTTTTTCCTGTCATCGATGTGACCATTTGCTTGATGTTCCATTCCATCATTGTGCTTCACCGTCTCCTTCCTCTTTTTCAAGGATGGATGTCTTCAGTTTCTTCCTTCGTTGATCCAGGATCGTATATAGGCCAAACCCTATGAAAGAGAATCCCGCAAGAAATAGTATCGTTGATAGGATGGCATTGCTTTGATGAACGATTTGACTTTTTCCGCTCAGCCCGCTGATCCATGTAAGAAGATCATGTTTTTCCACAGGCAGGATGTGATGATAGAAGACATAATCCTTTCCGGGTGCCATCTTGACCTCTACAACATTTTCCTCATCGATCTGTAGATCTTTACGGATCAAGCTCAGCTCTTTCTTATCACTGAGATATTCATATTGATAGACACCATAATCATGTGACCAGCCTTCCGGTACGCTAACGCCCACATAAACAGGGTAAGGGATCTCTTCCTGTTTACATTGCAGGATCGTCCTTGCTTCTGCGCTTATCAAAAGATCACGAATGGGATCCTTATGTTCACAAGCATCACCGAACACAAAGACTGCCGTCGATATCTTTTCTTCTTTGAAATCCTCATATTGTATCCTCAAGCGATACTGTAATTGTCGATCGTCCTCGCTCAAAATACGCATGACGATGTTCTTCTTTTCCTTCTTCGCTTTTTCATACATCGCAGGATAGATATCCAACGTCTTTTTTTCTTTTACCCATTTGTAATAGACGATATCCTGATTGTTGCTATCGGTTCCTTGGGACGTGATATGATAGGTTCCTTGATTGCTGTCAGGAATGTTTCCCGGTGCCTGTGTGTTCCATGATGAATTCCCATTATTTCCTTGATTGCTGTTGTTTCCTTGATTTCCATTATTTCCATTATTGTTGTTACTACCGTTATTGTTGTTATTTCCGTTTTGACCATTCCCTCCACCATTGGGGTCGGATGGGATATCGATGATGATATCATCCTCTTTTTTATAGATGCTTCCGAAGATGGATCCTTCTACCTCTTTGTCGATGGGCAGATCTGTCACCAGATCATCTATCGTTTCTGTCTTCTTATCCTCTTCGCCATCTTTCTTTTCCTTGTCCTCGGCCATCACGTTCACGGGAACGAGCATCAACAGCACCAGAAGGAGACTCGTTATTTTTTTCATTTCGACACCTCACTTTCTTAATTCAATACATGTATGACGCTTTCCGCCACCGCTTCTCCAACAAATTCCTCGCTCTTCAGATCATAGTTCTTGAAATGAACATATACCGGATATTCACCTGCCGCTAGATCCACATCCAGCCTTGCTTCCTCTAAGTAGTTCCCGGGTTCCATGGCACCGCTTTTATAGATGAGCTCTGAGGTATCCTTCCTGATAAACTCCACCACCATCAGATAATGATTGTTTCTTGAGTTTTCCACCCTGATCTCTCCTTTACTACGTCCATCACGAAAGATCAGTTCGCTATTGATCGATATCTGCACGCTACCTTCTGCTACCTTTTCATTCAGCATCTGCTGGATCTCTTCTTCACTCATTCCCGGTAGAAATCCTTCCTTCGCATCTTTTTCCCTTGCTAATCGATTATCTTCCGGCAACCAGGAATGCATGAAATAATATCCACCTGCCCCAAGGCAGAGAAGGATCAACAGTACTATCAATATCCATTTTCTTTTCTTATCTTCCTTTTTTTCCTTTGGTTGTATCATTTCTTTTTCCAACATGTCCATGTCCTCACTCTCTGACCTCAATCTCTAACTGGCTTGCCGCTTTTCCTATATAGCTTTGTGTATCGATGTCATATCCTTCAAAATATGCCGTTACCGGATAGGTTCCTTTCTTCAATGCCTTGTCTAGCTTTGCTTCTTCGATCTTGTTACCCGGTTTGATTGCACCGCTTTCATAGATCAATTCACCATCGCTTCCATCCGCTTCTCTAAGATAGATCTTCACGATCAACAGATAACGGTTCTGTGGGCTATTCTCTATTCGCAAGGTTCCTTTGCTTTCTCCATCAGGAAATTCAGGACGGCTATTGATGGATATCATGAGACTGCCTTCTTCCACCTTGCGTTCTAACATTTCTCTGATTTCGGCTTCGCTCATACCATCAAGGGTACCTTCGCTTTGTTGTGGGTCCATCGTCAGACCACCGCTCTTAAGCAGATACCATCCTGCACCACCTGCCAACAACAGCAATAAAATCAATAAGATGATCCATTTCTTTTTTCCTGATTTCTGTTCTTTTCCATGTTTCATTTCTGCCATAGTCTCTCCCTCTATTCTCACTACATCGTATGTTTACATAAAGCAGGAAGGATATTCCTGACTTTATGTAAGGACACGATGTATCATGTGTCCTTCAAGCTTTGTAATTATGCTGCTGGTGGTGTTTCCACTGCTGTTACATCTTTTTGTTTGATCGTATAAACGATATTGAATGCTTTTGTAGCAGCTTCGTTTTCTGTAATTTCCTTTTTACTTCCATGTCCTTTAACATCAAGTGATTTGGTATTGTTTACACCTACCTCGAAGTCTTTGATTTCAACACCTTTTTCTCCTTCTGCCATTTTAGCTCCAGCGATTTCAAGGTCAACTTTGTGAACATCATCTGACTCTTTAGTTGCATCCTCGACTAGTTTCCATTTGGTATCAGGTGCAGGTGCAATTGTGATATTGGTCAATTCCACACCAATTTCAGAATTGTTTTGTACCTGGATCTTATAATCGCCAACAACCATCTTGTTCGCACCATCAGTAGTATCATCACCCTTAGTGATAACGAAATCGATCTTGATTGGTACTACTACCTTTAATTGTTTCAAATCTGTTTGAATAGAGCCCCATACAGTACCATCAGTTGTATCTTCTGTTTTTCCTGTATCTACCGTCGTTTCTTTTTCTTCGGCATTGATCGTAGATGTCATGCCCAGTGCCATCATGGCTACCATGCTTAGTGCTAATAACTTTTTCATAATATTTGTCCCTCTTTCCGGAATCTATCTTTTACATCCCGATTCCCATGGATGATCATTTCTGTTTTTGTTTCTTTCCTATTATCGTTTGATATATATCGTCAATACCGCTGCTGCCTCACCCACTTTCTCGTTGGTTTCCGTATCATAGGCTTCAAAGGTTGCCGTACAGTCGTACTCTCCCTTCGCCAGAACTTTATCCAAAGTGTCTTCTTTGATCACCTGTCCCGGTTTGATTGCATCGCTATGATATACTTCTTCCTTGGTGTCGTTTACCCTGATACGCACCTTCATGTTATAGCGATTGCTTGCGGAATTCTCTATGCGTAGGGTTCCTTTGCTTTTCCCATCCTCGAATTCCGGGGAACTGTTGATAGAGATCGAAAGCATGGATTCATCCACCTTTCGATTCATCAACTCCTGTATCTCAGCCTCACTCATGCCATCCAGACTTCCATCCTCTGCCGCTGAGTCGAAACGAAACCTGTCCATCGATAAATACAGAAATCCGCATCCAATCAGTATGATGATGAACAACACCAATGTGGCTACCAGCTTCTTCCTGGTTCCTGTACCACTTGGGTCCTTTACTTTTTTCTCTTCTTTCATCATCTATTCCTCCTCTTTGAATACGTTTTTCTGCAGGGTCGTTATCCCTATGTCTTTTTCTGATATTTGCGTCACAAACCTGAATTTGTATGCTTCTTCAATTTTTGTTCCATTAAAAGGCCAGCTTTGATCCGGATTGGCGATACCTGTAGCGTAATAGCTCATCGCCGCCTTATGACCAAGACCACCCAATATCGTGATTCCTTTTGAGTCTCCACTTGTCCTCATCCATACCCCATTGGAGCGGCTCGTATAATTACTGCAATCGTTACTGATCTTCAGATACGCATGTCCTTTTTCAGGATCTTTGCCTGTATAGATACCATCAAGAGCTGGTATACCGTCTGTGCCTATCTCTGCTTTTGAATCTAGGCCTACGCTTACCGGCATCTGTCCTTGATTGACGATACGTTGTGTATTGCTGATTTGTTTCAGATACATATTTGCGTTCAAATACATTTCTACCTCTATAGGCACAACGGCTTTCACATCTGTTTGGAAGGTCACCTTGCTTTGTAGCAATGCTTCATTTCCTGTTTCATCTTCTATCAAGGCCTGCCATATATAAGTACCGCCCTTTGCAATGGCATTGGCACGATACACTTCGATGTTCATCGTTTTAACGTCCGTTGCATCTAAAGATCCTCCATTCCCATTTGTATGAGATGCTAAGCTTCCATCCTCTTTATACAGCCTGATATCGACCGCAAAGTTAACATCGGCCCATTCACTTCCTGCTTCTATGACCTTTCTCGTTGCGTTCCCATCACCATCCTTGAACACATCAACACTTCTTAGATTTGCATTAACGATTGTTTCTTCTGCACCTTCTTGTACATCCCTTTTCATCGTCATTTCCGTTATGGTCAATTTCTCATTGTTCAATGTATAAGGGAAGTCAATGGATGCTGTTGCGTTCATTGCGAGGACATCATCACCCTTCATATTATTGACGGTGACATTTCCCATGTTGATGAATTCTTCCGGTGATTGACTATCGCTTGTCACGCTTTCACTGGCAAGATTTTCTTCTGTTTCCGCAATTCTCGCATGTAGATAATATGTTCCTGTTCGTTTCAGGTTCCTGAATTCATGTTGCGTAGGATGTTCCTCATTGTTTTTATCTAATACATCCCAATCTCCGCTATTTGCATCTGGTGCATTAGGATTTTCGCTCAGATAATATTCATAAGCATCATTTACCTCAACGAATAGGTTGGTATCCAAGCCACGTACCAGTACCGGAGTTTCCGGTTTATCCTTTGCCTTTGGTTTGGTAACGGTCTTTCCACTAGATTTAGAGATCGTACCATTAAAGCGTTCGGCGTCCTCTTTAGCAATGTATTCCACGATGAGCATGTTGCCTACATCTTCTGCGGCAAGTGTATACTCATAGGAAATGGTTTCCGTTGTCTTATCCATAGTAGCTTCCACATGTTCGATGACAAGATCGCCATTGCTACGTTTCACGCTGAAATATCCTTCTTGATATCCATCACCTGTAAAGCTCATACGAAGCACATTTCCGATATCGGTTTCCGCATGATCTTCACCAAGTTTATTTACATAAGTAAGGGTAAGTCCCTTTTCATCGAACAGTTCATTTTCCGTTTTTACTGGCATGCTTGCGGTGCTATACATATCATCCGGTGTCGGTGCATAGACATTGGTTCCTTCGAATTTTGCATAGAATACGTAATAGGTATTCTTTTTCAACTTCTTGAACCATGTATTACCGATCGCATCTCCAACCTGCCATGTGATCGTATTGTCTATAGGATTTCCATCTTCATCTGTTTCCTGATATCCCATGATGACCCGTGGTATGGCATCCATATGATCGGTAGCATAATTGGAAGGTGCTTTTACCTGTATGCTATTACCATTTACCTGTAGGATCTCTACAGGCTCCGGTATTTTCTGTTCTGCCTTACTATTTACGTAAATTTGATTTGTAGAAGCGATTCCACTATAGAGTCCTCCAGGTGCCGCATGATATTCTGCGTAAACATAATAACCCAAGTCTTCCTGCATCAGCTGATAGGAACTTTCTATATTTGGGGTATCCTTCATGATCAAGGTAGGTGTTTCTCCCTCTTTCATTCGATACCAGTGAAAGATACCACTTTTATCGTCATCACCTGTATACTTCGCAGTTAAGGTGTTCAATAGGCTCTTGGTATTACTTGCGTCAATCGTTGCGCCATCAGCTTTGATCAGCTTTCCTTCAATCTCATCAGTGATAAATTCTACACTTCCGGAATAGTCTTGCGTTCCACTCAATACTGCCTTTAATCGATAACCCTTATATTTCAAAGGAATTTCAAAGGTACTCACTAACATCGTCGTTTCATCAGACTTATCAATTTCATCTTTTCTGCCCAGAGCCTTCAGTTCAGCATCGATGTTCTGCCATACATCTGATACACCCTTAGGATCTTGTACATAGTATTTCCATGTTGCAGTTGGTGCTTTTCCATACAAGCTATAGGTCAATTGCTTCTCTTGTAGTGCCTTCCATGGAATGGAAGCATCTTTATCCATGATCTTTCCATCACTTTGATCTTCTGTCCTTAATAGCGGTTCTTTCGCACTTAGAACCCCTCTTGCAGAAGAGATGCCACTTGCCATATGTTCATCGTCCTCCAACCTTGCGCTGTAGACGATATAACTTCGATTTGCCGGTACAGGTACATACATCTCTGCCTCTGCCTTGATCCAACGTTCGATGTTTCCATCACAGTCATAACTGATTCCATCTGTAATCTTAGAAGCAAGCTCTAGTTCTGGTAATGTATCATTATCAGAAGATCTTAAATAGATATAGACACCGTCTGTTGCGCTATTTACAAGTTTCAATCTGCTACCTTCTCTTGTGTTATCCTCAGCTTCAGGTGTGACCGTTGCGGCTGAAGGAACTTCATAGTCCGGTTTATAGACTTTACCGAATTCACGTTCAATGGTTCCTTCAAATCCTGAATTTTTTGCGGCGGTATACTTGACGGATACCACTGGATTTCCTTCCATCGGTTTAATTTTAAGGGTATCGGAAGTTTCACCTTCTACTTCAGTTCCATCTAGATACCATTGCCATGTTCCTGTTGTATCATCCCCATCATATTCATAAGTACCTTTTTCATACGTTGCGGTAATTGTTTGACCAACAGCCGTAGAACCTGAGAAGGTAATGTTTCCGGATAAGATCTCTGGCTTTGTTTTTTTGATGATCGAAGATGACCAATCACTTGCGTCATAACCTGTCTTTGCAGCCTTTCTGACATAAATGTCATAACTTGTATCACGTTCTAGCTCTCTTAGTTCAACCGTCTTTCCCCATGTTGCGGTCGCTAAAGACACTTTGATCTCATTAGTACCTTCCTTTTTATAACCGAATTCATAGATATCAGGAGATTCCTGAGTCACGGAAACACCAATGGTATACGTCTTGATATCATTCTCATTTACCGTTGGTGTGATAGCACCAATGGTTTGACCATGATTGATTACCTGGTTGCTTGTTGTCATCTCTACGCTACCTTCATAATCCCCATTTGCAATATAGGTCGCCTTTAACTGATAACCACTATCTTCCGGTGCAATCTTATAGGTCAAGGTATGGGTATCCGCACTTGTCGTTCCTAACAAGGTATTGGTTAGATCGTTGCCCACACGCTCTAACACCCAAAGACCTGTTTGATCTTTTGTATTAACATTCGTACTTTTTACCGTAAATGTGACCTCATCCTCTACCACTGGATTTTCATTGGAAATGCTGATCGTAGATGTACCAATAGCTGTCTTCTCCGTTGTCAACTGGATACCGGCAGACCATGAGCCTGGTTCAAAGTCTGTTTTCGCTGCTTTTCTTGCGTACACATAATAGGTCGTATTACGCTCTAAACCGTTAATACTTGCTTCTTCATTTATCGCATAAGTTTCGGATATTTCAGTAATCGGATCCTTTAAGCTCTTTCGATAACCGAATTGATACTTTGTATCTGAATCACCAGTTGTTTCCTTTACCTTTAAAACATGATCTTCCTTTGCAACTTCTACTGGATCGCTAGGAGCATCTTGTCTTTGAAGTAGTAGGGTTTCTGTTGTCGCAGACACTGCAACACCTGATGGATCTTGGAACTTTCCAGTAGCGTTATAGCTAATACAAATTCTTGAACCTACGTCTTCTCTTGTCAATTTGTATGTAATGGTATATCCATCTGCATATCCATTAGTTGTCAAATCTTTGGATACCGTACCATTTGAAGCAATTCGTTCGATTTTCCAGCTACCTGTTTGAAGATTGGTATCCGGTATCGTAGCGATCAGCGTATCTCCCATATTCACTACACCGTTCAGCGTTACTTCACCTTGAATATCTGTTTTCTCTGTATGAATTTTTTGAGCACTACTCCAAGGACTTGGTTCATAACTACCATCTGTGGCACCTGCGACTCTTGCGTATAGCCAATAATCGGTATCACGAGTTAGACCATTCAGAGTAAATGCTTCCGTGCTCACTCCTGCGATGGTCTTCTTTCCATCTTCCGCTGTTGCATATGCATATTCGTATGATGCGCCACTGACTCCTTTAGCCATCATCCTAACAGAGGTGTCTGTTAGATTATCTTTTTCAATAGCCGTTGGAGCGACTGAAGTAATAGGAGCAGTATAATTAGAAGATGTAGCATAACCGTTATAGGTAACATCTACATTGACCTCCATACCGATATCAGCAGGTTGAAGTGTATAAGTACTATTTGTGGCACCTGTGATCTTTTCTCTATCTGATGTACCTTGTGGTCTTCGATACCATTGATAACTGATACTTGATGCAGGACTTACTGTCGCTGTCAATGTTTCACCTGGATGTGTTTTATCCTTATCAATTGAAAGGCTAGACAAAGCTGTGACTTTATTTCCAATAGTAAACGTATATTTATTGGAAGCAAAACCACCAATGCTTAGATCTGGCTCATTATATGTAATCGTGATATCAGCACTCTCTCCACTATTTCCTACAGGAATGATGGTACCTCCTTCAGTTACCTTTAAAATATTTGGAGCACTTGAGGAATATGTATAAGTTGCCTTTTGTAATTCTTTTGGCACATTAATTGGCCCATTGATCGTACCCGTTAATAAAGTATCTGAGGTATCAGCTGAAGTTAATGGAGCAAATGCGCCACGTGTTGATGCATATAGGGTAGAGATAGGATGATTAGACACCCATTTCAATCTAGGATAATAACCCGTTGCATATGTCCAAAACTCAGTTCCATAAGTTGATTGTAAACTTGTTCCTATTAATTCACTTGTTGCCTTTCCCCACCCTGTAGCATCAGATTGAGTTAATGATTCTGTTAGTAATGTTTTGTCATAGAATAAGTTTGTTCCATTAGCTTTACTACCACTAGCAATAATGCCACCTCTTCTACCTCCATTACCTATTGTTGAGTTAGAAAAAGAATTTTTCATAGTAATGGTTCCAGTACTACCTATTAAACCGCCCACTCCAGTATTTCCTGTTCCTCCTCCAAAATTTACAGTAGATGATAAGGAAAAGTTGTTTTCACCAATTCCTGCACGAAAATGACCTATTAATCCCCCTACAGAAGGACCAGAATTTTTAATTTTTATAGATCCACCAGCAGCTCCACATTCATTTACTACTCCATATCCATCCTTATTATTAGAGTCAAAACCTAAGCCACCAGTTAAAAGACCGCCATCATTACCTCCATATATATCTGCATTAGTAACCATGATTTTTTCTAACTTTGCATATTTTGATAATAATGCAATAACTGCTCCTGCCCCCGCTTGCCCAGAAACACTAGTTGTATTAATATTGGCTTCATTAACAATCAAATTTTTAACAACAGCTGGATTGCTTGAATTACTTGTATTATCAAATCCTAAATAACCTATTAGAACGTTTTTTAACCCAGTAATCGTGTGAAAATCCCCATCTAAAGTACCTCCAAATGAATTTGTAGAATAAGCGATAACCCCTTTATCTGACATGTTAATGTTATCAGTAATAATATATGTAGTACCATATGCACGATTACTATAAAGACCTGTCTGTTTCATAAATGCTTCCAATTCATCACTATTGCTAATTGGTATTCCATAGGTATAACCAAAATTAGAGTTAGTATCAATACTCTTTAAATCTGTTGTCGTTATAGCTTTAAATTCTTTATCCACGTACAATTTATTATCTTTAGGTTTCGATACTGTTGCTGAAATAGTCTTTCCATCATAATCAGCAATTTCAGGCATTTTGTAGCTGAATGTTGCCTTACTATTTTCTACATCTACTTTAAATTCTTCTGGTGTAATTGCTGTTGGTATAGATGTATCGATATTAAACGTTACTTTAGCTCTTGTTTTATCTAGAGTTTCACTTTCTATATAATTATCTATCGTTCCTGTGATTATCGTTCCTGCATATGCCTTTGGATCTCCATTTCCATCCTTTGTTGAAGATGTCAAGGTAAGACTCTCATCATATACCTTCTTCACGAAAGATGATGCCTCTGATTTCACTGTTCCTTTATAATTCTTACTCTCATTTGCCACAAACTCTACTTTGATATATTTCTTGAACATATCCTCTGATATCGTCAATGTACTGACATTAGAATCTACTGATGGATAAAACCCACTTGATAGCTGTGTCCATTGATTTTCACTACCGATTGAAGGTGCTGATGTTGTTCCGGTACCGCAGTCTGTCGTACTCACATACCATTTCCATGTTCCTGAGGTATTATTTCCATTTGTTAATGTTGCCTTCAATTCTTGACCAACTACCACATTTCCTGATAATGCGATTGTTCCTTGCTGTGTCAAGACACCTACTTCTGCTGTTGCACTTACGATTCCACTTGGCTGGCTTGTATCTGTTTCTGCCTTGACTACGTATAATGTATAAGATGTTTTTGGTGCTAGATACTTTTCATCCTTATCCACATTTAGCTGTAGACTTGAGGTTGTTGTCTTGGTCCAACCTGCTTTTTTCATAAGTACGTCAGTATACCCATCTGCAGGAAGCTCTGGTTCTTGTAAATTGCTTTGCTGAAGGATATACCAAACATTTTCTGTAGTATCTAGCGTTGCTCCCACTGCTAATTGATTATCCATATCGCCAATCTGTTTCATATCATTAATCACAGGATTGGCAACTACGGGTTTTCTTGTCTTTGCGGATACTGCTGATTTTTCACTTTGGAAATCTCCTGTACCTGTATATACCGCTTTTAATTCTTTACCGATATCAGCTGTAACTGGTGTATACGTATTGGATGCCGCACTGGAAATCTGAATGAAGTTATCGCCTTCTTTTCGATACCATTGCCATGTCCCGCCAGCGTCATTACCTGCTGGCATATAGCTAGCTTTTACATAAGTTGCAGTTAATTCCTCTGCCACAACAGGAGTCTTTTCAATGCTGACATAACCATGCAGATCTGTTTTCTCTGTTTTGATCTTTAGATAAGTTGATGTATAATCACTAGCATCCTTGACTTGATCACCTACCTGACTAACCCAAATATAATAGTCCTTATTTCTATCAAGTCCAGTGATTGTGACATTCGTTCCTTCATAAGCATTGATATCCGCAGTTTTTGCTTTCGAGATATCTGATGATTCACCATATTTAAACTGATAAACAGCACCTTCTGTTTCTTTTTCCATTTTGAAGGTAATCGTAGTATCTGTTTTACTTACTCCAACCGGAGCCTTCGTAGGCGTTGGGTACTTTTCTTTCGTATATTTTTCTACTGTACTACTTGTCTCTTCAGCTTTTCCATCATAGTTTTCATTTGGTGTAAATGTAACCTGATACCTAGCGCCTATGATGGCATCATCATTTGGAATCATGATGTAGGTTGCTGTTTTTCCTTCCACTGGAAAGAAGTTATTGATGTTTTCTTTGTTTCCATCTTTATCTATTTTTAACCAAGACCATGTACCATCTTCTATGTTCGCTTCATCTAAGACTGCGATTAACTTTTCCCCTTGAATCGCCATGTCTTCTGTAGCATAAGTAAATGAGATATTTCCTGTAAACTTAGTCTTTTTTGTGGTTAAAGAAATACAATTTTCTATACTAGACCAATCAGATTTATAATGTGTCGCTGTTTCCGCATAGCGAAGAAAGAAATAATATGGGGTGTTATGTTTAAATCCATTTAATATTACTGATTGATCAGCTTCATATTTTACTACATTTCCGTCTTCTCTATATTCCACAGGAACTCCACCTTTAGTTAAAGAGTAACCTATGATATACTTTTCATTTACACTTAATCCGTCTACTGGATTATCTAGTCCGGGCAGTTTTAACTGAACCGATGTATCATTTAGAACTGTAGAGAGATCAAAAGATATTGAATTATACGGCACATGTACCTCAGTCTTAAGAACAGTTTCTGTTTCTGCCATAATTTCTCCCGCATATAAATCAATACCTTTATAAACAACACGTAGCCTTTTCCCTATAAGTGCGGGGTTATCAATTTTAAAGTTATCGCCTGAACCTATAACGTTCGTGGTTCCGTCATCATTGATACTATACCATGTTGTCTCAGTCATTTGTAAAGGATTCTCACCTGTTAGATAAGCCTGTAGTGTCTTACCATATATGGGGTCATTTTTGATATTGACAGTACCTTTGATATGTTCATTTTCTGTTTGTACTTGTGCATAAGAGTTGCTCCACTCTGAGTCTTCATAACCATTTTCACCGATCTGCCTTACATAGATATAATAGGTTGTATTTGGTTTTAATCCGGTAATGGTCAAAGCATTGCTCGCTCTGGTGTATGTTTCAAATGCTGTTTTCTCTTTACCAGCATTTCTTTCTATATATCCAAACTGATAAAGTCCTGTATGGATGGAATCCGGCATTTTTACTGTAACTGAGATGTCAGTAGTTTCGGTTGTTACTACTTCGGGATTTACTGTTGGCGCTTCTGTCTTTGCTTTTTTGATTACAGGAGTAGAAGTACTTGTGACTTCCCCTGAAACACCAACATCTGATTTTGCGACGGCTTTGACATAAATCTTCTCGTCTACATCCTTGCCTGATAATAAGTAACGATCACCTGTACCTTGAACGGTGGTATCTCCATCATGATACCAATAGTAATTGATATCGGAGTCAAATCCATTTGGTTCCACATGCGCAACAAGTAGAGTTCCAACGACAGCATTGTTTTCTGTAATAGAAACACTTGTCAAACCTTGAGTTACAACATTAGAAGTAGACCCGGATACGCTACCTTTATAATCAAGATCCTCGGTAACGGTAAAGGTTGCTCGAAGATAATAACCTGCATCGTCAGGTGTAGGAGTATAGCCACTAGTGGTTTCATTAGTATCCACTGAAGAATACTCAGCAATAGCTTCCCAAGATTGTGAAGATAAAGACTTTGCTTTTTCCCATTTCCAAGTTCCTTGTTTGATGAAGGCATCGTCACTTAAGGTTGCGGTGATTTCTGTACCTACTGCTGTGTTATCACTTATGGTGACAGAACCCCCAATCAAACCTTGCGCTGTTTTGATCTCATATTTGGATAATTGTGAATTATCCATACTATATTCATATAATACATAATCTGTATTCCAATCTAAATCCGACCAGTTGATAATACCATCCCAAAGGTAACGTTTCCATCCATTTTCGATAGCAACCTTATGGTTCTCTGGATTTTCAACCGTTTCACTCGCTTTTGCGATAAAATAATATTTCATTTTATCCGCATTGAAACTAATTTGAGTTTTACTTTCTGCCAAAGATTGACCTATACTATATTTACTATCTCCACTTAGTTGTGTCGCTGAACCACTACGATAAGCTAATACACCATAAGAAGACTTCATCAAAAGAACACCTGTGGTATCTTCATTAATATCATCTGTCACATTAGCTTTTAAAGTGTTGTTGGATACATCTATATTACCTTCACTACTCCACTCCATATCTACATCATTTATTTTGGTAGGAAGGGTCACATTTTCAGTGATACCATGAATGTTTTCATTTAAAGATAAGGCTACACGACTTAACACTTCAGCTTTCTTTGCTTCCTCACTCCAATTGATATCTTTCATAGAAGGATATTGATCTTTTTCACTTTGAAAGAAATCATTTTTTGTAAGATCTAAAGTGAGTATTTGTGAAGTCGTTAAAGCATCTGCACGAGGTTCTTCTTGTTCTTGCAGATTGATATCATAAAAGCTATTTTCTAATTTAGCTTCTGTTTGATTGAATAAAACAATGGTCTTAGCTGATACATTGGCAATGAGATAACTATTCTCAATATCGGCTTCTTTACTAAACCCATATGCTTCTTTTTTTGCTGAAATTAATCCACTAATATAACTTCCTGAAATCGTAGATTTTCCTTCATAGATAAAACCTGCTGCTTGTTCACCTTGAATAACTCCACTGACATAGCTTTTCTCAATCTTATCTTGATTTCCCTTTAGGATCATACCGGCAACTGTTTGATCACTTGATATTTCAGCATGAATTCCAATTCCACGATATGTACTGTTTTCGCTTTGCAGTGCTAATAATGCTCCTTCTTTCTTTTCCCAAGAACCTTGTAAAGAAATATTTTCTAATTTCGCATCTTTTATAGACGCAAAAACCGGCTGTGTTAAGCCTTTGATCAAATGTCCATTTCCATTCAATGTTCCGCTAAAGGTATTTGTAACTAATGTTTGTGATGAGGTATCTGTAATAATGATGTCACGATCAAGAATATAATTTCCTGATGGTTGATCATTGATCTTTTTTAGATCTGTTTCATTATTGATGTGAATGACCTGTTGAGGTTCTTCCTGCTGTGGCTTTTCTTCTACAGGCGCATCCTTTTGATCTGTTACTTCATAAGTAATGGTGTTTCCTAATTGCTTACCGTCCTTATCTATACATCCAATTGTATAAACACCATTGACTGTTGGGGTAAATTCTCCTGAATAAGAGCTACCATCTGTTGTTGTAATAGAAACCTCTTGCTTTACATCTCCATAGGTAACAAGAAAATGATCACAACCGGAAATCCTTCCAATAAGCTTTAATGTGTCACTATTTTCTATTCTTTCCACACGAATATCAGTAAAATCACTTACTTCTTGATCATGTGTTTCAACCACTTTATCCGATGCATCTAAAATCTGAACAGTATATGTTCCATTTGCTTGAATATAAAATACTGCAGGTTTATCGACACTGATCGTACTTCGTGATATTTCTTTATCACCTAAAAGTAAAACGGCTTTTACATAAGATGCTTCTTGTGTTTTTACACTTAATTTTTTTGATTTGGTTGTGCTATCTTCTTCTAATTGAAGAGATGCACGAAAATTTGTTTCTGCATTCAACATATCGGTATTGAGATAAGGAATAGATGTCACTACCAATGTGATGATAATTGCCAGAATTCCTAGTTTTTCAAAAACATTTAGCTTTTGATATAGCTTTT
>NZ_JBEQZJ010000057.1:0-17904 GCF_045223415.1 Hoskinsella mucinilytica
ATGAAAAGTGAAACCGATTACAGCTTCTTATGTATAAAATAGGGGGAATATGGTAAAATTTGTCTTTCATGGGAATTTTATGTGAAGTGAGAAAAAGTTGTTGACTAATAGGCTAGATTGCATATAATAGTTAAGGTAGTTAATTGTTAAGCAACTTAACTAATTCGTGAGGTGATACAATGGATGAAATGGAAGTAGTAAGAAGATTGACACATTTATTTTATGCATTTCGGAAAGAAAACGCTACTGGATTGAATAATCATCCAAGAATACGACATAAGGATATCATGATGTTAGATGCGATCCTTTCAATTAATGATGGGGATTTAGTGAAAATGAGTGATATCTCAACGTATTTACAAGTCACACCGGCTGCCGTTTCCCAGTTTATCAAGGGTTATGAAAAGAAGGGCTGGGTGGAACGTATCGTTTTAGAAAATGATAGAAGAAGTGTGTATATCAAGGTGAGTGATCAGGCAAAAGAAGTTATGCAAACCTGTGAAAAGCACATGACAAAATCACTCTATGAATTCATTGAAGCACTGGGCGAAGAAGACGCAGAAAATTTCTTGCGTATTATGGAGAAAGCTGTGGAATTTTCTAAGCGTAAAAGAGAAAACAGAGAGAAAGGAGCCTGCAAATGACGAAGTTATTGAAGTATTTAAAACCATTTATCTTGCCATTGTTGGTTGTAGTGGCATTATTATTTGGACAGGCACAATGTGAACTTGCGTTACCTGATTTGATGTCAGATATCGTAGATACTGGTATTCAAAAGGGAGGTATTTTAGATGGTGTACCTTCTGTAATACGTGAAAATCAATATCAAAAAATGAAGATTTTCATGGATGAAAAAGAACAAAAGCTGTTTGAGTCAAACTATACATTATTAAAGAGTGAAACAGCATCCAAAGAAGATATCAAAGAGTATCCTGAATTGTCAAATGAAAACATATATCAGTTAAATGATATTGATGATAAGACAAGAGAAGAGCTGAATTCTTTCCTTGTTGTTCCTATGACACTGGTATCCGGATTAGATGAAGCCGTAAAGGATCCTGACAATGAAATGATGAAGGATATGCCTGAGCAAGTAAAACAAATGCTTGCGGCCGGTGTAGATATCTATACCATTTTACCTATGATGCCAACAGAGGAGCTACAGAAAATAAAAGATGAAGTTCATACTGAATTAAGTGCAATGGGAGATACGACTTATCGAGCTGCCGGAGCAAACATGGTCAAAGCTGAATATCAAGCAATCGGTATGGATGTAGATGGTATGAAAAACGATTACATTCTCTATGCCGGAGCAAAAATGTTACTTGTAGCATTGTGTAGTGCAGTTGCCGCTATTTTGGTTGGTTTATTCGCTTCAAGAATCGGTGCTGGCTTTGCAAGGGATTTACGTAAAGATGTATTTGCGAAAGTAGAAAGCTTTTCTAGTAGCGAATTCAATAAATTTTCTACCTCTTCCTTGATTACTCGTACGACCAACGATGTTCAACAGATTCAGATGGTCATCATCATGTTTTTAAGGATGGTAGCATATGCACCTATCATAGGAATCGGCGCTATCATTCATGTGATGAATACAGAAGCAAGTATGACATGGATCATTGCTTTATGTGTAGTTCTGCTGCTGAGCTTGATTGGTGTGTTGATGAGTGTAGCAATGCCTAAATTTAAAATCAATCAGAAATTGATCGATGCCATCAATAGTGTCACAAGAGAGTTCTTGGAAGGTATGCCGGTCATTCGTGCCTTCAATACACAAGTACATGAAGAGAAGAAATTCGATGATGTAAACCAGAAGGTTTTAAAAACCAATCTGTTTATCAATCGTGCTATGTCTTTTATGATGCCGGCTATGATGTTCATCATGAATGGCGCAAGCCTATTGATCGTTTGGGTAGGTGGTCATCAAATCGCAAGTGGAAATATTCAAATTGGTGATATGTTGGCATTTATCCAGTATAGTATGCAGATCATCATGGCATTCTTGATGATTGCGATGATTGCGGTCATGTTACCTCGTGCAAGTGTAAGTGCAAAGCGTATTTATGACGTATTAAGCTGTGATAATATGATCAAAGATCCTAAGAATGCAAAACATTTTGATTCCTCTCAAAAAGGTTATATCGACTTTGAACATGTATCCTTTAGATATCCAGGCGCTGAAGAAGATGTGTTGCATGATATCAGCTTTACCGCAAAACCGGGAGAAACTACAGCATTTATTGGTAGTACGGGTAGTGGAAAATCCACCATCATCAATCTAGTGCCTCGATTCTTTGATGTAACCGATGGTCGTATCTTAGTAGATGGGGTAGATATTCGTGATGTTACCCAACATGAATTACGTGATAAGATCGGTTATGTACCACAAAAGGGAGTCTTGTTCTCCGGAGATATTGAATCTAATCTTCGCTATGCAAAACAAGATGCAACCAAAGAAGATCTACAAATGGCGAGTGATGTTGCACAAGCTACTGAGTTTATCGATAGTAAACCGGAAGGCTTTGCGACTCCGATTGCACAAGGTGGTACCAATGTGTCCGGTGGACAGAAACAACGTTTGTCCATTGCTCGTGCACTTGTGAAAAAACCGGAAATCTATATTTTCGATGATTCCTTCAGTGCGTTGGACTTTAAGACAGATGCCAATCTACGTGCAGCTTTATCCGAAGTAACAAAGGAAACCAAAGCAACGGTATTGTTGGTAGCACAGCGAATTTCCAGTATCATGCATGCAGAACGTATCGTTGTTTTGGATAAAGGTAGTGTTGCGGGTATCGGTACACATGATGAATTGATGAAGACCTGTGAGGTTTATCAAGAAATTGCATATAGTCAACTGTCAAAGGAGGAACTAGGAAATGAGTAAAGAAACTACTGCACGTCCTATGGGCCGCCGAGGACATGGACCAATGGGTGGAGGACGCCCCGTTGTAAAGGCTAAGGACTTCTCCGGTACAATGAAAAAACTGATTCGTTTTATGAAGCCATATTATCCTTTGATTTTGATTGCAGTCGTATTTGCAACGATCGCAACGATTTTAAATATTGCAGGACCTAAGATATTAGGGAAAGCAACCACTGAGCTTGCAGAAGGATTTATAAAGATCGTTCAAAATAAAGGAACCATAGATTTTGATTACATTTTGAAAATCATAGTGATCTTGATCGGTATTTATATCTTAAGTGGCTTGTTAAGTTATGTTATGAGTATCATGATGGCAACCATTACGCAGAAAACAGCTTATCAATTGCGTAGAGATATTTCTGAAAAGATCGATCGTATGCCATTTAAATATTTCGATTCCACAAGCCATGGTGATGTGTTGTCGAGAATTACCAATGATGTGGATACGTTACAGACTTCAATGAGCCAATCCTTATCGCAAATCGTCACCAGTGTGGTATCGATCATTGGTTATCCGATCATGATGTTAACGATTAGTTGGCAGATGACTTTGATGGCATTGTGTATCATTCCATTATCCTTGATTTTGGTTTCTCAAGTTGTCAAACATTCTCAAAAATATTTCAAACGCCAACAACAGTATTTGAGTGATGTGAATGGACATGTAGAAGAAATGTATAGCGGACATATCGTTATGAAAGCATTCAATGGAGAAGAGCGTTCCGTTCAAGAATTCAACGAACACAATGATCACTTATATGAAACGGCATGGAAATCTCAATTCTTATCAGGTTTGATGATGCCTATCACACAGTTTGTTGGAAATCTTGGTTATGTAGGAGTTTGTATATTAGGTGGTTGGTTAGCTGCGAATGGATCTGTAACCATTGGTGATATCCAAGCATTTATCCAATATGTAAGAAGCTTTAATCAACCAATTTCTCAATTAGCTCAAGTTATGAATATGTTACAATCTACTGCAGCTGCAGCAGAACGTGTATTTGAATTCCTAGAAGAAGAGGAAGAAATACCGGAAACATCAAACCCTGTTGAGATTTTTGATGAACATGGGAATACAGATATCAAAGGTCAAGTTACGTTTGAAAATGTACATTTCGGATATACAGAAGATAAAACGATCATCAATAACTTCTCTATGTATATCAAACCAGGTAAAAAGATTGCTATCGTTGGACCTACCGGAGCCGGTAAAACAACCATCGTAAAATTATTGATGCGTTTCTATGAATTGAATAGTGGTTCTATCTATATTGATGGTATCAAGACTACAGATATGAGAAGACGAGATCTTCGTGATTTGTTTGGTATGGTATTACAGGATGCATGGCTATTCAATGGAACCATTATGGAAAACTTGCGTTATGGTAAATTAGATGCAACGGATGAAGAAGTTATCAGAGCTGCGGATGCTGCTTATGTAGATCACTTTATTCGTACATTGGATCATGGTTACGATACTGTGATCAATGAGGAGAGCAGTAATATTTCTCAAGGACAGAAACAGTTATTGACGATTGCTCGTGCATTCTTATCTGATCCAAAGATCTTGATCTTGGATGAAGCGACTTCATCTGTAGATACTCGTACAGAAGTATTGATTCAGAAGGGTATGGAAAAATTAATGGAAAATCGTACCAGCTTCGTCATTGCCCATCGATTGTCAACCATTCGTGATGCCGACTTGATCCTTGTTATGAAGGATGGAGATATTGTAGAAGCAGGAAGTCATGAAGAATTGATGAAAGCCGATGGCTTCTATACAAAACTATACAATTCTCAATTTGAGGAAGAATAAATAACACTTCACAGCACAAGAAATTGTGCTGTGTCTTTTTATTTAGGTATTCTCTACTGTTGGTCGATTGCACTACATCATCAGTTCTTGTATGATAGTTTCATGGAGGTGTAGCAAATGTATCAAATCAACAATGATAAATTCGGCTTGTTTGTCCAACAAATAAGAAAACAAAAAGGAATGACACAAAATGAATTGGCCCAACAACTGTACGTATCTGATAAAACGATTAGTAAATGGGAAAGAGGGTTAAGTTATCCTAATGTATCCTTATGGATACCTTTAGCCGAGGTGTTGGAGGTTAGCGTAAGTGAATTGTTAAAGGGAGAGCGTGGTGCTCCAATGAAAGAACAAGAAGAAGTAAAAGAAAGTATAGAAAAAGAAGTCAGTCATAAGCGAACACGATGGATCGTACTATGTTGCTTGGGGGTTATCATCTGTAGCTTAGAATGTCTGTATTTATTCATGGTACAGCGTATGAATATAGAAGAGATGAAGGAGATAGGAATCGTCTGTTGCCTTAGTTTAGGATTTGCCGGTTGGTTTAGTTTTTTCATAAAAGATCATCTTCCTAGTTACTATGATGGAAATCATATTTCTTTTTATGCTCAAGGAGTCGTTAGACTACATTTACCAGGCTTATCCTTCCATAATGGAAATTGGTATGCAATTTGTTTTGTATCTAAGATTTGGTTATTATTCATTGCGATGATGTATCCTTTACTCTGTATTCTTATCCGATATTGGTTTGGGTCAGGGGATTGGGATATGATGAAGAATGGGTTGATGTTTATGCTAATGGGAGGTATGGTGATTTCCATCTATATCGTTGGTAAAAAGAATGATTAAAAAAGCGTATGTTTTTACACATACGCTTTATCTAATTTCTTTGTAAGTTTTCTTTTGCTGTCATAAATTGTTCATAGACAGCTTTGATTTCTTCTAGAGAAAGTTCTTTTTGTAAAGAATCATAAGCTTGATAGAAAGCCATCTCATATTGTTTCCAAGATTCTTTTGTATATTCCTCGATGATCAAGGTCTGACTTTGTGTCAATAAAGAATGAATCTTTTCTACATATTCGAAATAGGCATGTTCTTTTTCGATTTCCTTTAACAAATCGCATAGTTTCCAAGTTCGATTATGATCTGTTAACATTGCTTTTTGCCTCATTTCACAATGAAGAAGCTTACTGAATTTATTGAATTCTTGAATCGTTTCATCTGTTGCGTCCTCAAAAATCATAAGATCCATTGAAACAGGATTTCCTGTTTCTTTTGTAATTTCATAACCCGGTAGCTTCATCAAAGCTCCAACCGTTTGTCCTAGATCATCATCAGTTGCAATCATAGGTTCTAACTGTAGATCATTTAATATTGCACAAACAGAAGCTTGTTTTTCTTTAGAAGCACCAAAATATAAGACAACTTTTTTCATAATCTAAATCCTTTCAAATAATTTCTTGGCTGATCGATCCATAAGCACATGAAATAACAGAGTCAAAGCAAGCATTAGAATCAGTGAAATAAGTGCAGTTACCATGATATTGTCAAATGGAAGCATATAGATGATAAAGCCCATCATAGCGCATAACGCCATTCCTCCCATCATCGCAATCATTGCGGTCATATTTTGTTTTACTGCAGCCGCTTCCTGTTCCCAAACAAGCTTAGGATGTGCCATGTCAATCATAATACCAATATAATTACCTAATATGCAAGTGATAAGACTGGAAAGAAAACATACGACATAATCATAGAGTGGTAAATAAGGGAAAATGATATAACCGATGATGATCATGATCAACATAGAAAGTATGGAAACGATGATACCACAATTTGCTTTCGCATGAAGCTGTGCCTTAAATTCCATAGGAATATATTTCATAAACATGACATTGCTTCCTTCTCGTGATATCGCAGTTGCAGAAATTAAATTCATATTTGCAAATAGAATACCGCCTGCCAAACCAATCAAGATTGCATAAGGTAGCGTTCCTTCAAAAGATACATACTCCATCATAGAAAGATCCATATCAGAAGCTCCACTATAATACATGATGATAAATAGGATTGGCATGATCGCACTACTGCCAATACAGTTTAGAAAGTAAACAGGGGTACGAAAGATCAATTTGAATTCTTTCATCATATAGGTGTGTAATTTATTTCTTCTTTGAGATGTTTTACGAAGATCCTTATCACTTAATTTTTTACGATTACTACCGGTCTCATTAAATCCAATGGCTCCTTTGAAGTAAAAATATTTTCCCATAAGGATGAAAACGATCACGGCAACCACCAAAATGACGAGATAGATCAATATGGATAGAAAATCTCCATCAACAAGTGCCGTAGCAGCAAATGGAACGCTAGGAAATAAATAAGAAAACATAGAAATCAAAGAGTTGTTTCCTTCTAAAATTAAGTATAATAGTTTTTGTGGATCTGCGGTTTGCATGCTTTCTGAATTCATGAACATGCTAAAGGCAAGGGCAAGTCCAACAGATAACATACCACCGATCATATTGAAACGATCTCTGTTTTTGAAGAAAGGTACAAAGCGCATGACCAACATCGAAATGATGCTACTCAATATCAATGGATAAATAGGAAGCGTCAATGCTACAAGTAGAGCAAAGATATAGAATTGCCAAGATACGGCTACTTGGTTTAGGTAAGCAGCGAATAAAGGTAAACAAACCGCTAAGCTAAACGCATATTCATAAATCAGACAGACCACAAATTTACTTGCCAGTATGGTTTCCGGTTTGATTGGAAGTGCTAGAAGCGTTTCACTGTCTTTACTGAAATAAAATACACTGGGAATCAAAAAGATGGAAAAGACGAAGGTTACCAAATTAGCAGCATGAAATCCAGCCGCAACCATAGCTCCCTCTTGCCCGATCATGAGTGCTCCCTTTATCATACTATCAAACATAACATAGAATACACCGATCATTGGAATACAGCATATCGCAAGAATCACATAGATGACAATCTGGAATCCTTTTTTACTTTTGCCATCGGATAACATACCCATTGTGTTCTTGATCAACACTTTCGTAAGGGAGAGAAATTTATGCATGACCAATGACCTCTAAGAACAAGGATTCCAGAGAGTCACAGTTTGGATGAAGTGCTTTTAATTCTTCCAATGTACCGAAGAATACGATGACACCTGAATCGATGATGGCAACCTTATCACAAAGCTTTTCTGCAACCTCTAATACATGTGTAGAGAAAAATACCGTATTACCTTTTGCGGCATGCTCCTTCATCATTTCTTTTAAAGAGAAGCTGGATTGAGGGTCTAAGCCGGTCATCGGTTCATCTAAGATCCAAACGTTTGGATCAGATATCAAAACACCCATGATCACGATTTTCTGACGCATACCATGAGAGTAAGATAATATCTTATCATTTAACGCATTTTCCATTTCAAAGACTTTTGCATAATGCTCAATGCGTTGTTTTCTTACTTCACTTTCTACCTCATAGATATCTCCCATGAAATTCAAATATTCAATACCCTTCAAACGAAGAAAGATATCAGCATTATCCGGTACGATGCCAAATTCTTTTTTTGCATTCAAAGGATCTTTGACAATATTTTTCCCATTGATAAGGATTTCTCCTTCATCTGGATTTAATACACCTGTGATCATTTTGATCGTTGTTGTCTTTCCTGCACCATTGGGTCCGATAAAGCCAATGATTTCTCCCGTTGGTATCGTCAAAGATATTTGATCGACAGCTTTATGCTTACCTCCATATACTTTTGTTACATTTTTGATTTCAATCATAAATTTCATCCTTTCTCATTCTCTGTGGAATGTGCCATCTTTTGAAAGATGACATAAGAATATACACATGGGATACTACCAAGTAGTATTACCATTCCTATCATATACAGGATAGATGCCTGGTTTTGAAGAAAGATAGCGGGTAGCATGAGAAAACCACCGACAAACCAAAGCTTTCCAGCCATTCGATGGGTCTTGAACCATACCGACTCATTTGTCAATGTCCAAGGGGTACGAATACCAATGAAATAATTGCTTTTTATTTTCGGCATAAGATTACCTAAAACAACAAAGAGCATACTTAACAATAGATGCATGACAAGATTCATATCGATCCAAGTTGGATAAAAAGCAGAAACAGCCATGATCAACCATAAACTGAATATGAAAAATAATAATACGATGATCATAGAATCATAAGTTTTTTGGAATCTAGCATAGTTATCATGGAGTGGATCTACATGTCTTAAGAAAGAAAATAACACGGTGATCATGAAATAAATAAGGATGGGAATAAATAAAAACCATGAATCTTGATAACCATCGATCATACCATCAAAATTCCAATGAGATGGGATTTTGTTAGGGAGCTGTGGATACAATACGCAGGTGGTCACCATCATAATGATCAACAACAACACGAATACCCGACGCTTTTTCATATCATTCTTTTCCTTTCTGTAACGAGGTAATCCAGCCAATGATTTCATCTATGACGCTGGTGTTTAGCTCATAATAGATATACTTGCCGATCTTTTCATCAGTAATAAGGTCAGCATCCTTCAAAACGGATAGGTGGTGAGAGATGGTTGCATTGGTACTGGAAAAATGTGAAACGATTTCACCTGCATTCAATTTACCATCCTTTAATAATGTAACGATTTCTCTTCTCGTTGGGTCAGATAACGCTTTGAATGTTTCCTGAAACCCCATGCCATCACCTCACTTTAGAACATTTAGATAAATGTCTAAATGAATGATAGCACAGGATATATGTTTTGTAAATAAAAACATCTGCATTTTATTCTTTTTCTTATTATTTTGCATAAATATTATTTATTTTATCGAAAACAGATGCTAATTGTATCATTTAAGAGGAAAAAAAGCAGGTTCTATGATAAAATATAACAAAGAGAAAGAGAGTTGCTTATCATATGGAAAAGAAAAAGAAGAAAAATAAATGGATATGGAGCTTATTGTTTGTCGTTGCATTGTGCGTTTTTGTATATAGTGGATATCAGTTATATCATATCTTTTCTCAAAACCATCAAGAAAAGAAAGAAAAGCAGACGTTGACGACCATTGCCAATATTCCAGAAAATCCAAAACCGGAAGAAGAACCGTTTACCATTGATTGGGCTGCTTTACAAGAACGAAATCCTGATATTTGTGCTTGGATCATCATTCCAGACACCGATATCAATTATCCGATCGTTCATGGAAGCGATAATGCCTATTATCTAACTCATACTTTTTTGAAAGCAGAAAATTACGCAGGAGCAATCTTTATGGATTATCAATCAGATCCGACCTTTCAAAACTTTAATACCTTTATTTACGGTCATAATGTAAAGCATGGTACGATGTTTGCGGAATTAGAAAACTTTAAAGACGCTGCCTTTTATGAAGCACATCCGTATATTTATTTGTTTACACCAGATGGAAATTATCGATGTGTTGTCATTAGTATGTATTCAACCGTTGATCAAAGTGCTTCCTATTCGACGTATACAGGCGATGCTCAAAGTTATTTGAATTATGTAGATATGGTCAAAGGGCTTGCGGAAAATAAACGAGAAGTAGAAGTGGATGAAACCCAACATATGATCACATTGTCTACCTGTTCTTATGAACGTGGCGGTGAGATCAGTGATGCCAGATATCTATTGCATGCAAAGATGGAAGCATGGGATGGCGCATATATGGTAGATAAAAAGTGATAAAGCAAATAATGAAAAGGAATAGAGCAAAGCATAGGAGTAGAGCAAACTGAATATAAGTTGCTCTGCTTTTTTTCACTAGAATTCCCAAAGAAAAAAGGCAAAAAGTGATCTATGATAAATATTTCGGCTTAGAAGACATGATATAGGTCATTTTCTTGTTTAGGATGTACGCAAAGGAAACTTTAAGAAAACGACTTTTTTTATGTTTTTTCGCATAGACTTGATTGAGGTGGTATTGGTGTTTACAAAAAAAGGTAGGCGCTTAACGATAGAAATCATGATCTTAGTTTTGATTGGGGTCATTATGGTAGGAAGCAGTTCAAGAGTATGGGCTGAAGCAAAATTTCAAGATCCTATGTATTTTATGAGTAGGCAGGCCGTATTTGCGTTGTTGGGTTGCTTTGTTATGTGGTTGACGAGCAGGATCTCTTTGATGAAGTTAAGAGGTCATGTGAAAGGAATGTTTATTGTTTGTACGATTGCGTTATTGTTGGTATTGATTCCGGGCCTCGGTGTTCAACGTAACGGTAGTAGAAGCTGGTTTGGTGTAGGGTCCTTTTTGATTCAACCATCGGAATTTTTTAAGATTGCGATCATTTTATATGTTGCGGATTATTTGGCAAAGCGCTATCGTATTAAGACCTTCAAAAGAGATTTGTTATTTCCATGTTTCTTAGTGGCATTGGGTTTTGGTTTGATTTTGCTTCAACCTGACTTTGGTAGTGGTATCGTTATGGTGTGTTCGATCGTCGTTATGGTCTTGGCCGCTGATTCACCCTTATCCTATTTTGTTCGAGTCGGTATGTTGGGGGCGGCCGGATTAGGTGGATTGATCATTTCCGCACCGTATCGTCTTGCGAGAATTACATCCTTCCTTGATCCATGGAAAGATCCCTTAGGCGCAGGATTTCAAATCATACAGTCTTTGTTTGCAATCAGTCCCGGGGGCATTTTGGGAGTAGGGTTTGATCAAAGTATGCAAAAACATTTCTATTTACCAGAGCCTCAGACCGATTTTATCTTTGCCATCTTTGCGGAAGAATTTGGTTTTATCGGTTGTGTGTTTTTGATATTTCTATTTCTTTTGGTAATTTATGAAGGTGTGAAAATCGCCAAAAGTTGTATAGACCCTTTTCTATGTTATGTAGCCATCGGATTGATTTCTTTATTTGCGATTCAAGTTATGATCAATCTGGGGGTAGTTGTAGGACTATTTCCGGTTACAGGTATCACATTGCCATTTATTTCCTATGGTGGAAGCTCCTTAGTTGTTATGATGGGAAGCATGGGACTATTGATCAGTATCGCAAATGAACGATAGCCAAAAATATAAAAAAATATGCGAAAAGTACAAGATACATGGTATAATAAAAAACAAGGAGTGATGAGATGAGAATGCTGATTGCCACTGGTGGTACTGGTGGGCACATATATCCTGCCCTGGCTTTAGCTGATGCTGCCAGAAATCGTTATAAGGATGTTGAGATTCTATTCGTAGGAAACGATGATCGAATGGAAAGTGTGGAGGTCCCTGCTCATGGTTATGCATTTCGTGCATTGCATGCAAGTGGATTAACGGGAAATCCGATTCAAAAAGCAAAGGCCATCACTTTGATGATCAAAGCATATCGCAAAGCTCTTCATATCATAGACGAATTCCATCCAGATATTGCGATTGGATTCGGCGGATATGTCAGTGCACCGGTCATGCTGGCTGCACACAAACGAAAAGTGAAGACAATGATACATGAGCAGAACTCTATCGTAGGAGTTTCAAATAAACTGGTAGCAAAAAAAATGGATGGCATTGTCATCTGTTATGAAAAATGTTTTGAAGAATTTGGTATCAAACGTACAAGATTGTTGGGAAATCCAAGAGCAACCAGTGCAGTTCATGTCAAATTTGATGAAACGTATTATAAATCTTTAGGCTTGAGCCTTTCTAAACCTACGATTCTTGTGGTCATGGGTTCTTTGGGGAGCACAAGTGTCAATGAAATGATGAAGGATGCTTTACCGGAAATCGATTCAAAATATCAAGTACTGTTTGTGACAGGAAAGAACAATTATAAAGAAATGAAAGCGGCGGTACATCAAAAACATATCGTCGTAGTAGATTATGTGAAGCAATTAGATATCATGGAGCATGTTGATTTGATCGTATGCCGTGCAGGAGCTACGACAGCCGCTGAAATCACTGCTTTAGGTACACCTAGTATTTTAATACCAAGTCCTTATGTTGCACATAATCATCAATTTTATAATGCGTCCGTGTTAGTGGAAAAGCACGCTGCTTTTATGATTGAAGAAAAAGATTTGAATGCAAAAACGTTGGTATCAAAAATTGATATGATCATGAAAAATGATGAATTAAGAAAAAAAATGAGAGAGAATGCGCTAGCACTAGGTAAACCAAACGCAAGTGAGGATATCTTGAACTGGTGTGAAGAAATGGTAAAGGTGAAAAGGTAATGATGTTAGAAAAACGCTTGGAAGCTTATGGAGATGTAGAGTGTCAGGTACCCTTAAGTAAAAAAACGACCTTTCGGATCGGAGGATGCTGTAAATACTTTATATATCCCAAAAGTGAATTAAGCTTATTGAGAATTTTGGATATATTAGAAGAAGCCCATGTTGAAGTAAAGATCTTTGGCAAAGGCAGTAATATTTTATGTAGTGATGAAGATTATGATGGAGCTGTCATTGATCTTGATCGGTACTTTACTGATTTTTACTTTGAAGAAGATGGTACAGTTGTTGTACAGGCAGGCTGTTCTACGGTCTTGCTAGCACATGAAGCTATGAAAAATGCATTTACCGGATTAGAATTTGCAAGTGGTATCCCGGGAACCATTGGTGGTGCGGTATTCATGAATGCCGGAGCCTATAAAAGTGATTTTTCCAATATACTGGAAGAAGTTTATGTCTTAAGAGATGGTATGATCGTAACGATGAAAAAGGATGATTTAAATTATCGTTATCGTCATAGTGATTTTCAATTAAATAAGGATTGGATCATTATTGGAGCAAGATTAAAACTTGAAAAAGGTGATCAAAAAGAAATTCGAGATCTTATGGATTCCCGAAGAAAAAGAAGAATGGATTCTCAGCCTTTGAATAAGCCATGTGCGGGAAGCATGTTCCGTAATCCTGCCAATGCTCAAGCATGGGAACTAATCGAAAAAATAGGATATCGAGGAAAACGTGTTGGTGGTGCTATGGTAAGTGAAAAGCATGCGAATTTCATTGTGAATGAAGAAAATGCAAGTGCCAGTGATATTCATGCCTTAGTAGAAATGATACAAAAAGAAGTCAAGGAACAATTCGACATTGATTTGATTACGGAAGTAGAGAAATTCAATTGGAAGATATAAACGATCTATTATATAACGATGTCGAAGCAAAGTTTCTTGCCTTACAAAATAAAAAAAAGAAACGCAAAAAACGAAGAAGAAAAATTCGTATGATTTCATTATTGATCATCGTGGTGATCGGTGTTCTTTACTTTTCAAGTGATGCCAGTAAGGTGAAAAGCTTGGAGGTAGAAGGAAATCTGTTTTATACCAAAGAAGAGGTGTTAAAGAAAGCCGGTCTTTCTTATCACACCCGCTACATAGTGACACCAAAACTTTTTATTGAATATAAACTGAAACAGGATTCGTTATTAGAAGATGTAGAGGTAAAGAAAACGCTTGGTGGAGCAATTACAATTCATGTAAAGGAAAAAACGATCATTGGCTATTTTATCAAAGATGACAAAAACTATGCCTTGGTGCAAGATGGTTCAAACATTGAAATCACAAGTGAAAATCTAGGTGCAATTGTTCATTTTCCGTTGATCGATGGCTTTGAAGATGACCAATTAAAACTACTGGCGCAAAGCTTTGTTGTGAAAAACAGAGCAGTAACTGCAGATATGATGGCAATGATATCAGAAATACATCCTTATGCGGCAAGTTATGATAAACATATGGTAAAGCTTATTATGCAAGATGGAAATATCATCTATACAGATTATGCATCAATGCCATTATTAAACAACTATAAAGAAGGTGTGCTGAAAAACGTGAAGGAAGGCAAGAAGAAAGAACGTTTATGTCTTCTGTTAGATGATGCTACGGCACATATTCATACCGAAGATTGTTCGGATTTTTAAAGGATTTCTTGCCTATTTGATGTGGAATGGTTGGAATTTATAAGGTTATTTGATATAATAACTAAGATGTAAGGAGGAATATTATGTCAATCTCTAAAAGTACACAGTATGGAAATATCAATATTTCTATCGATGCAATTGCATCTTTAGCAGGTGGAGTTGTTGCAGAATGCTATGGCGTTGTCGGTATGGCTAGTCAGAAATTTGTAAAAGATGGTATCGCTGAGCTGTTGGGAAAAGAAAATTACGCAAAAGGTGTTGTTGTTCGTCAGAAGGACGATGCTCTAGAATTAGATTTATATATTATTGTTTCTCATGGAGTGAAGATCAGTGAGGTTGTTCACGAAGTGCAGGAACGTGTTAAATACATGTTAGAAAAATCTTTGGAATTAGACTTTGATAAAATCAATGTCTATGTTCAAGATGTGAAAGTGATGAAGTAGGTAGCCACTATGGAAATGATCAATGGACAAATATTGAAAGACATGCTGGCAAGTGGTGCAAACCTGCTGTCTAACAAGTTTAGTGAAATCGATGCACTAAATGTTTTCCCTGTTCCTGATGGGGATACCGGTACAAACATGTCATTGACATTCAATGCCGGAGTGAAAGAAGCTTTGGCTTGTACAAGTGATGATGTTTGTGAAATAGCGAAAGTATTATCAAAAGGCTTATTGATGGGAGCTCGTGGAAATTCCGGTGTTATCACCTCACAGATTTTTCGTGGACTTTATCAGGGCGTAGATGGTATGAAAGAAATCAATGGATTCCAATTGGCGAATGCATTGGTTACCGGAAGTCGTGTTGCTTATAAGGCAGTTATGCGTCCGGTAGAAGGAACGATCCTTACCGTTGTACGAGAGGCTGCAGATTATACGTATGCATTTGCGACAACAACAGAAAATGTTAGCTGTTTGGCTGTCATGAAAAAAATGTTGGAGGAAGCAAAAGAAAGTTTAAAACGTACACCTGAACTTTTACCTGTATTAGCAGAAGTAGGTGTTGTAGATAGTGGTGGTGCCGGTCTTGTTACTATTTTTGAAGGATTTGTTTCTGCATTAAAAGGAACTGTCATTCAAAAAGAGGAAACAACTGCAACAAGTGAAGTTGCCGGAGCAGGCATGGAAAGTGAAGAATTCGGTTATTGTACAGAATTTATCATTCGTTTGAGCGAACATGCACAAAGAACATTCAAGGAAGAGGCACTTCGTGATTCTCTTGCTAGAATCGGTAATTCCATCGTATGTGTAAGAGACGATGATATCGTAAAAGTTCACGTACACACCTTAACACCTGGAGATGCCTTGAATTTAGGACAGCGCTATGGAGAATTCGCAAAATTAAAAGTAGAAAACATGCAGGAGCAACATGAGAACATCATGGAAAATGCAACTGTAGAAAAGGCTGTCAAAGAAGAAAAACCTAAATCAAAATATGCTATCATCACAGTTGCAGCAGGTGATGGATTGAAATCAATGTTTACTGAACTTCGTGCAGATTACGTAATCAGTGGAGGACAGACAATGAATCCATCTACTGAGGACTTTGTAGAAGCTGTAAATAAAGTGAATGCAGAAAACATCTTTATTTTACCGAATAATTCAAATATCGTATTAGCGGCTCAACAAGCAGCGACGGTATGTGAAGATCAAAATATTCACGTAATTCCAACAAAAACAATTCCTCAAGGATTAAGTGCATGTATCATGTTTAATCCAGATGTAGATTTTGATATGAATTTATCTGAAATGACAGATGCTATTGAGTTAGTAAAAACAGGTCAGGTAACTTACGCTATCAAAGATACTACATTTGAAGGTATGGAAATTAAGGCTGGAGAGTTCATGGGTATCAAAGAAAAAGATATCGTGGTATCTCTTCCAGATAAAATGGAAACAACACGTCAATTAATTGATAAAATGATCGATGATGACAGTGAAATTGTTACCTTGGTATATGGTGAAGATATCAAAGAAGAAGAAGCACAAGATATCGCAACTTATATCGAAGAGAAATATGACGTAGAAGTAGAAGTAAATAATGGACAACAACCTGTATATAGTTTCATTATTGGTGTTGAATAATAAAAGCAGAAATGGTTCAAAATGCTATAGATGGTAAACCTACATTCAATCAATATGAAGTTGGATACGGAACTACTGGATGCGGAACAGAATATTTTACATTATTCCAATATATTAAGTTAAAAGGGAGGTCAAATAGATCTCCTTTTTTATTTGAAAGGAAAGTTCTCTTAATAAGAGATGAAGCATAAAACAAAAAAAGCGCATAAAAACGCTTAAATGAAAAAAGCTAAATAAATTTAAGAATTAATCGGGTTTTCTAACGAGTGTATCCTCATAGCATTTTGGACACTGCCAGGTTGGAGGTTCAGGGTCACCTTCATCTAATAAAAAATCAGCTTCTTCAGCATAACACCATTCAGGCATCTTTTCTTCATAACCACAATTAGAACAGCACATATCAATATAGTTGTCCTTCTGTATTGAATCTAATTGGATATCATAAATAGCATTTTCATCTAACTTAGGTATCGTCATAATTCAATCCTCCTCTTCTCTTAGATGTGGGTACCCAGTAATCTATATATTCCATATAATGTCCACACTCACAAAGTAATGGATCTGTATCAAAGGTGTCAATTAGCTCTTGTCGATATGAGATCTTTTTTAAGTGAGTGTTATTCTGTAAGGTTAGTTTCCTTTTTACTTCATCTTTGTGATGGTGGTTACAAGTAGCATAGATGCCATAGTAGCGAATCATTTTAAATTGAGCTTCAGGTATATACATAATCAACTTTTTCATAAACTCAAATATATCTTCTTCAACATTCGTCTTGTGATGTTCATAATAATAATGAATCATCTTTTTATCTTTATCATAATTGAGGATACGAGAAGAAGCCATAACAGGTCTACCAGTATAACGAATGATGTAAGAAACAACAGCATTCTTTCCACTTTTTGATTTCATTTTAGAAGCATTTACATAAAAACCATTTTTTTGATCTTTATACAGCTGATTGATAAGCGATTTGATTTTGCGCAAATTTTAGGATGATCAGTATAAAATTTTTTAATATTATCAAGCAGTTGTTTCATGAAAGATTTTCTAAGCGTTTCGTAATTGATATAGTTAATAGCCTTATAGTGATTTTCCTCATCCATACCACCTTCCGTAACTAAACAGTGTATATGTGGATTAAAATTCAGTGTTCTTCCAAAAGTATGAAGAGTGAA
>NZ_JBEQZJ010000058.1:0-16612 GCF_045223415.1 Hoskinsella mucinilytica
TGTGGATTCACATGAAAGCAAATGGATTGACGAAGATAACTGTAACTTTTATAATTACAGTATAAAGGAGGTGCTGTCATGAAGAAATTGACTTTTCTGACAGTGATGACATGTCTTTTGATACTTCTACAAGGATGTGGTATGCAATCGGATAACGAAATGCAAAGTTCAGCAATTCATCGCATCGATGCGAAGGAAGCAAAACAAATGATGGAGAATGAAGATGTCATTGTCGTCGATGTGCGAACAGAAGCAGAATACAACGAGAAGCATATACCAAATGCAATTTTGGTACCCAATGAAACCATACAAGAGGAAGCATTGCGAAAACTACCTGATACATCAGCTACTTATTTGATCCACTGCCGAAGCGGTGTACGAAGTAAACAAGCAAGTGAAAAATTAGTGGAAATGGGATATGAGCATATCTACGATTTTGGCGGTATCAATAACTGGCCATATGAAACGGTGAGTGAGTAGTGTATGAATAGTGAGTTTATTGTAGCGATTCACGCATTGGCTTATTTGGATCATCGCCATACCACTGTTTCCAGTGAAGAATTGGCACGAAGCATTTGTACGAATCCGGCAAGGATCCGCAAGGTGATGTCAGCCTTAAAAACAGCAGGACTTTTGGCTACGAAAGAAGGAAATCATGGAGGATATGAGCTTCATAAAAAGGCAGATGATATTTTATTATCTGATGTTGCCAATGCCTTACAGCTTTCATCTAAAAGCCATAGCCGACGGAATAAAACTTTGAACCAAGATTGTATGATTGCGACAGGAATGGGTATCGTTGTAGATGAATTATCCACATCTCTTTATGCACAATGTATTCAGTATTTATCGTCTATTACCATTTCGGATATTAGTAAACGCTTGATAGATTTACATCAGAAAACCATAAAAGGAGGAAATGAACATGGCATTGATAACAGCAAATAACGCAAATTTTGAAGAATTGATTCAGCAGGATGGTGTAGTAGTAGAATTTTCAGCACCTTGGTGTGGATATTGCAAACGATTGGCACCTGTTTTAAAACAAATCGTACAAGAGTATCCAGATGTAATTTTGGCAAATGTCAATATTGATGAAGAAGAGGCATTGAGTGATCGATATGAAATAGAGACTATCCCTAGCATTCTGGTATTTCATCATGGACAACCGGGTGAGGTATTGGTAGCACCACAGTCTAAAAAAGACGTACTTGATTTTTTAAAGGAACAAAAGGCAATAGGAATTTAAAAGAAAGCTGGTGGAAAAGATGAAAACACATTATCAGACAGTTATCATAGGCGGAGGTCCAGGTGGTTATAGTGCAGCATTATATTGTGCAAGAAGTGCGATTTCTGTACTTGTGCTAGAAAAACTTTCCGCAGGTGGGCAAATGGCAACAACGGGAATCGTAGAAAACTATCCTGGATTTGAGGAAGGTATTGATGGACTTGATCTTGGAGAAAAAATGCAACAACAAGCAGAGCGCTTTGGAGCTGAAACCGTATATGCAAGTGTAGAAAGCGTAGACTTACATGCTCAACCTAAAGTTGTACATACAAGTGATGGTGATGTACTTGCGGATAGTGTCATCCTTGCGAGTGGCGCTTATCCAAGAGAATTAGGTTTACCACAAGAGCGTACGCTCCGAGGAAGAGGTGTGGCATATTGTGCAACATGTGATGGCATGATGTATAAAGGAAAAGATGTCATCATTGTCGGTGGAGGAAATAGTGCGATTGCAGATGCATTGTATCTAGAAAAAATCGCCCATAGTGTTACCCTAATTCATCGTCGAAGCGAATTAAGAGCGAGTAAGGTATATGAGAAGCAATTAAAAAACAGTAAGATTCATTTTATTTGGAATAGCAGAATCAAAGAAATTTTGGCAGATAAAAAAGTTACCGGGGCAATCATCGAAAACTTACAAACCAAAGAAACACAAGAGCTTGCGGCACAAGGAATTTTTGTGGCAATCGGTCGTGTACCAGATACAGAAATGCTAAAAGGTCAACTTACATTGGATCATAGTGGCTATATTGTCGCAGATGAAACAACATGTACCAGTATACCAGGAGTATTTGCGGTAGGAGATGTCCGAGCAAAGCCACTTCGTCAAATTGTAACGGCGGTAAGTGACGGTGCCATTGCTTCAAAATATGTAGAAGAGTATTTAGCGGGATTAGATGCGTCATAAAACCAAACATCCCATAAAAAAAACGGAGGATATTGTATGATGAAAGAACTGATAACTTTTATCATAGATCGATGGGATTTTTTATTGCCATTGATTTATGAACATCTACAGATTTCTTTGATTGCGATCTTGTTTGCTTCTGTTGTAGGTATCAGTATTGGCATATTGATTGCGGAAAAGAAGAAGCTTTCTTCGATTACTTTAGGTATTGTCAGCTTTCTATATACGATTCCTTCTATCTCTATGCTTGGCTTTTTGATACCATTGAGTGGAATCGGAAATACCAGTGCCATCATTGCCTTAAGTATTTATGCGTTGCTTCCTATCATTCGTAGTACTTATACCGGAATCAATGGTGTGGATGAAAGTGTATTAGAAGCCGCAAGAGGAATGGGAAGCACCGATTTACAAATCTTATGGAAAATCAAGCTACCATTAGCGATGCCAGTGATGTTATCGGGATTTAAAAATATGGTGGTAATGACGATAGCGTTGGCCGGCATTGCATCGTTTATCGGTGCAGGTGGATTAGGTGTTGCTATCTATCGTGGCATAACCACCAATAATTTAACGATGACATTGGCCGGAAGTTTGGCAGTTGCACTGTTGGCTTTATTGTTTGATCTTGCCTTAAGTGTGTTAGAAGCTTATTTTACCAATCGACAACATGCGAAAAAACAAAGAAAACGTGTTGGCATCTTCCTATTATGCATTCTATTTGCATTTTCTACCACGATGTTTGAATCTTCTTCATCAAAGCATACCATTCATATCGCTACAAAACCAATGAGCGAGGAATATATTATCGGAGAAATGCTAAAGCAGCTGATTGAGGATCGCACTGATTTAAATGTGGAAATTACAAAAGGTGTCGGCGGTGGTACCAGCAATATTCATCCTGCCATGTTAAAAGGTGAATTTGATTTATATCCGGAATATACCGGAACCTCTTGGAGCTTTGTGTTAAAAAAGAAGGAAATACCTGATGAGAAAACACTTTATGAACAATTGGTAAAGGAGTATCAAGAACGATATCAGTTAAAATGGATGGGATTGTATGGCTTTAACAATACGTATGGTATTGCGGTAACAAAAGGAACCGCAGAGCGATATCATTTGGAAAACTATGCTGATTTGGCTAGTGTTTCCAGCAAGTTGTCATTTGGCGCTGAGTATGATTATTATGAACGTGATGATGGATATGATGTTATGGCAAAAGAGAACGATTTTCATTTCAAGAAAACAATGGATTTGGATATCGGTTTAAAATATGATGCTTTATTAAGTGGTGAAGTTGATGTGATTTTGGTTTTCACAACAGATGGACGACTGGCAGATCCGAATTTGGTCGTTCTTGAGGATCAAGAATCGTATTTTGAAACTTATGAAGCCGGTACTGTTATAAGAGAAGAAACGTTAGAAAAATATCCACAATTGGCAAGTGTTATAGCTTTATTAGATCATCAAATATCAGAAACTGAAATGGCACAGATGAACAATGCCGTAGAAACTGAAGGAATGGAAGACGTGGATGTCGCAAGAGCTTTCCTTGTGAAAAAACATCTGCTGGAGGTGTCTGATGAGTAGTATACGGATGGAGCATGTAGTGCAATCCTATGGAACCCATGAGGTATTACATGATTTTAATATGGAAATAGAAGAAGGCGAATTTGTAAGTGTAATTGGGGGAAGTGGAAGTGGAAAAACGACAGTTTTGAAACTAATCAATGGCCTTTTGAAATCGGATCATGGTAAGATCTATGTACAAGGAAAAGATATTCAAACAATCAATCAAAATGAATTGAGGCGAAGCATTGGTTACGTCATTCAAAGTATTGGTCTATTTCCTCACATGACGATTGAAGAAAATATAGGTTATGTATTGACCTTGACGAAGCAAAAAACAGAGCTGATTCAAGAACGGGTACAAGAAATGATGGAGATCATGCAGTTAGAGAAACGATTATTACATCGATATCCCAATGAATTGAGTGGTGGTCAAAAGCAACGTGTTGGCATTGCCAGAGCATTGGCATCGAAGCCTGATATTTTATTGATGGATGAACCTTTTGGTGCTGTGGATGAAATCACTCGTCATGCATTACAAAATGAAATAAAACGAATTCATGAAAAGTTGCCTATTACGATCTTTTTTATCACTCATGATATTAGAGAAGCACTAAGATTAGGAAGTAGAGTTATGATCATGAAAGATGGTGGAATCGAGCAATTTGATACACCGGAAATGGTAAAGAAGCATCCGAAAACAGAGTTTGTAAAGCAATTGCTTTCTTATCTGCAAGAGGAAAGTTGATTCATAGTTTTTATTGTATGGTATGTTCTAAATTAGAGAATCTTTTGATGGTATTGATCAAGGGATTCTCTTTTCATTCGATATAAAAAACTAATGATATTAAAATGTTACCTAGGATGTGGGAGCAAGTACTGGGCTAATCAATCTCTTCTTCTGCCCTTTATAATAAAAAAAGCGCTGATATAGAGCGCTTTGCATTTGATATGGTGCAGAAGAAGAGACTTGAACTCTCACGGGATTGCTCCCACTGCCGCCTGAAGACAGCGTGTCTGCCGTTCCACCACTTCTGCATGCTTTATGCCTAGATATAATACAACATTTTCAACTATTCGTCTAGTCCTTTTTCTCTTTTTATAAAAATCACTCTGATGCATAGTACATCAAAGTGATTATTTATATATGCGCTTATCATTTACTCATCATCTTGATCGATTAGATCTTAAATAAGGTCGATGTGCTTTATCACAACTCTTGTTAATGGTCATCTAATTCTTTATAGAATGAACGTAAGTGCTCACAAGATGCTTTGAATTCTTTCATTTCTTCTTCTGTTAGCCTTAATTCTACGATTTCTTTGGCACCGTTTCGATCCATGATCGTTGGTACGCTAATATATAAATCAGATTCTCCATATTGTCCTTGTAATAAGGTAGAAACAGGTAAGATCTTATTTTCATTATAAAGAATCGTTTTCATGATCCCAACAGTAGAAGCCGCAATGCCATAACAAGTGTTACCTTTACGATTGAAGATTTCCCATCCACCTTTAATCGTTGCTTGTTTGATTTCTTCATAAGGATCTTTACCGATACGCTCTTCATTATCATGCACTACACTGAAAATATCTTTTCCACCGATGGTAACTGTGCTCCATGGAATCATTTCACTATCTCCATGTTCTCCAATGACCAACGCATTGACACTTCTTGGATCTACATCGATACGTTGCGCAATGTTACACTTCAAACGTGCAGTATCCAAGGTCGTCCCGCTACCGATTACCTGATTAGCAGGTAAGCCACTTAATTTGTAAGCATAATAACTCATCAGATCAACAGGATTGCTAACGACGATCAAATGACCATCAAATCCCTGTTCCATAATACTATTTATAATAGAACGCATGATCTTTTTAGAAGAATCCAGCATGATCAATCGATCATTTTTATCCTTTGGCATAGGGGCACTTGCGGTAATGACAATGATATTGGCATCTTTACAATCTGCATAACTTCCGGCATGAACATTGATATTACGATTCATGTATTCAATACAGTGAGTTAGATCCAATACTTCACCAATTACTTTTTCTTCATTTAGATCGATCAATGCAATTTCATCACATATGCCTTGATTCACCAAACAAAATGCAGTACTAACACCAACATTACCTGCTCCGATAATTACAACTTTACTTTTTTTTATATTCATCATTCAACACTCCTTGGCTCTAGTATGGTAGAACCTAGACAAGTATAACAGGAGTTTTTAAAATGATAAAGCAAAATGAAAAAAAAGTGATGCTTTTGATCACTTTTATTCACTAGCTAAGCTTGATTTTGGTGTTCTGGCAAGACACATCACACCAGAGATCATCAATAATACAAAACTCACAATGTTGATAATATTAGAGAAAATCAAAACAATTGCACATACGATCAATACGATACCACTGATTTTGGTATTTTTTTCAACTCTAAGGGCAGCGACAACAGAGATGATAGCTGCCAAACATGCAGGGATGTAAAGTAAATACATTGATGTGATATCATCTTGATTAAAATGGATACCGATATCATCATAGGCGCTAGGATCAGCAGTTATTTGGAATACAAGAAACATGGTAATACACATGAGAATCACTGCGAGAATTCCACCGATCAAGCCACTTATTTTTTCAGGTTTTCGATTCATATTCATACCACTCCTCATAGGTTTATGTGAAAATTATAGCCCATTTGCAATAAAAAGCCAATTGTTATTTTTAACAATGTTTTCAAGAGTGGGAAATCGTGTTACAATAAAGACGCAAAAATATACAAAAAGGCGATTAGCTGGAATAAAGAGATGATGCTATGAAGAAAATATATCGACACATTAAATTTTATATAAAAACATCTGCGAAAAGTATACGACGTCATTTAGGCATGACGTTTTCGGCTGCCTTTGCAGTATCTATTACTTTGATTCTGATTTCCGTATTCATGGTGATAGGAGAAAATCTTACGAATTTTACCTATCATATCGAAGAACAATTAACGATACGTGTGAGTGTGGACAATGTATTGAAGGATAAGGAAAAAAAGGCTTTAGAGAATCAGATAAAAAACATAAATGGTGTGAAAAAGGTTACTTTTAGTAGCGGAGAAGAAGAGCTGGAGGCTTACAAAAAAGAATATGAAGATAGTAATCAATTATTTTCAATGTATGAAGGGAAAGCAAGCCCTATTAGAGATGCCTATATCGTAGAATTAAAGGATGCAAGTTTCATGGATTCGGCTTGTGATCAAATGAAAGCGCTAAAAGGTGTTGTCAGTGCTGATTTTGGTGGAGAAGGTACTTCGTCTATGATTCAAACATTTGAGGATATCCGTTTCGGAAGTTTTATTTTTGTGATATTTTTAATCTTAATTGCAATCTTTTTGATTGGCAATAAAATTAAGATGAGCATATATACTCGTAGAGGAGAAATTTCAGTCATGCGAAATGTTGGCGCAAGTAACTGGTTTATCAAGGCACCCATGATGTTAGAAGGCATGGTGATCGGAATTCTTGGTTCCATCGTGCCTGTGTTGTTTACCATTGTTGGCTATCAATACCTTTACGATGCATTTCATGGCGTGATGTTAAGTGATATGTTTCAATTAAAAGAAGTATATCCAATGACTTTGTGGGTATCGCTTGTTTTGATCAGTATTGGTTTACTGGTCGGTTTGGTAGGAAGTTTTTTCTCAACTACCAAATATTTAAGATGGAAGCGTTAGGAGGTAATGATAATGAAGAAACAAGCATTGGTGATTTCCTGTTTAGCTATAGCACTGGTATTATCACAATCCTATCCTTTGAAAGCGGAAAGTTTTGAAGGTCGTGAGGATGAGATGAATAAAAAGTGTTCTGCCATCTATGATGAAGAAACACAAAGTGAATGTAAAGCATATAAAGATTATCTAGTGAATAAAAAAGATGACGCAGATAAAACGGTAAACAAGCTGAAGGACCAGATCGCCACTGTTCAGGGAGATATTACCAAAATCAATGATGTGATCACACAGAATAACGAAGAACTAAAAGAAGCGCAGAAGGTGTTGGAAAGTATTGAAAGTGCAGTCGTAGATACCAATGCTTCTATTACGAAGTTAAAAGCACAGATTAAGGAAAAAGAGGAAAGCATCAAAGAAAGAGATCGTCAGATGAAAGAACGACTCTTAGAAATGCAACCCTATATCGGCAGTAATCATTATATTGATTTTTTGATGGGTGCCAGTAGTTTTACCGATTTACTAAGAAGAACATCGATCGTGGGTGAATTAAACAGTTATGAAAAAGAAATGATCACAACGTTGAATAAGGAAAAGAAGGAATTAAAGCTTAAACAAGAAGATGTGACCTTAAAAAAAGAACTTTTAGAGGTTCAACAAAAAGACGCAAAGGTAAAAGCAGATCGAGTAGCTTCCATTAAAGCGAACAATGAGGAATTGATCGGAATTTATCGTAAACAAGAAGTGTCTTTGTTGGAAGAAAAACGTAGAGCTCAGGTTGCCAGTGGTCAATATGCATCAAGTATACCGACCATAGATTTAAGTATCCTTCCTGATAATTGGGGTGGGGATGATGGAAATTCTGGAAATGATGGAAACATTGGTGATGAGGGATCATCTCAGAAACCAACGGATGATGGAAATCAAGGTAATACCGGAAGCGATCATAATTCAGGATCTTCGGGAGGTAGTTCAGATACAGGTGGTTCTAGTCAAGGTGGCTCTAGTGGAAATAGTGGTGGATCATCTAGTCAAGGTCCTCAACTGAGTACCGGTTTTATACAGCCAGTTCAAGGTACTGCGTATTATTCCGCAGGAACATGGGCATATGCAAATGGCGCTCAACATTTAGGTATGGATATGGGAACGTATGAACAGATGGGATTGCCTTTGGTAGCACCTGCCACGGGAATTATTGTCGCAGTGAATGATGGAGGTTGGCCAAATCATGGACCTTATGATCCACCAACAGCGGAAGAACAAATGGCAGGTTACCCTTATGGTGCAGGTAATGGTTTACATATGATCGTGAATGTAAATGGCATCTCTTATGGTATTTCCTTCTATCATTTAACTACAGGTTCTTTTACCGTCAATGTCGGTGATATCGTAAAACAAGGACAAATGATTGCACGTACAGGTAATGCAGGAAATAGTTGGGGTCCACATTGTCATATCGAAATGACCAATCTTGGTAAAGTGAGCATCAATAAGGCAGTAGAAATATTCACAGCCTATGGAAAGGATTATTTCTACGGAAATTATAATGTTTCAGGAAACTGCGCAAATAAAGGATCTACGCCTTGTTTGGTAAGACCAGAAGAATACATACCACATTAAGGAATCGTTAAAGATTCCTTTCTTTGCATATAGAGTGTGAAATAAGCAAGAATGTGGTAAAATAGGAACATGAAAACAGAAAAAGAAAAGCAATTAACCAAAGATTTATTGACATGGTATGATGCCAATGCACGCATATTACCATGGAGAGAATTACCAACCCCATATCGTGTTTGGGTATCGGAAATCATGTTACAACAGACAAGGGTCGAGGCGGTAAAACCTTACTTTGAACGCTTTGTGAAAACACTACCTGATGTGAAGGATCTTGCATATGCATCAGAAGATGTGTTGAGAAAGTTATGGGAAGGTCTTGGATATTATCGACGTGTCAGTAATATGAAAAAAGCCGCCATTCAATGCATGGAGCAATATCATGGAAAACTTCCTTCAAACTACCAAGAACTTTTGACCTTATCAGGTATCGGACCCTATAGTGCAGGTGCGATCGCAAGCATTGCGTTTAAAGAAAGAGTACCTGCAGTCGATGGCAATGTGTTACGAGTGTTTAGTCGTGTTTTGTTGAGTGAGGATGATATCCTGAAAGAAAGCACGAAAAAAAAGTTTCAAGAGTTGTTGATGGATTATATTCCAGAAGATCGCCCAGATGCGTTTAATCAAGCCGTAATGGAAATCGGTGCAATGGTATGTGTACCAAATGGGGCACCGAAATGTAAGAAATGTCCGATTGCGAGTCATTGTGAAGCACATCAAAGAGGGATGGAAGAAACGTTACCGATCAAAAAGCCAAAGAAAAAAAGAAGCATAGAAGAGAAATATATTGATGTTTTGATTTATCAAAATAAGGTACTCTTACAGAAAAGAAAAGAAGATGGTCTACTTGCTGGTTTGTATGAATTTAAAACCTTTGATTGTAAAGAAGAAGAGGAATTATTTTTACGAGAATTGAACATTGAACAGATCGTTCCATTAAAAGATAGCAAACATATTTTTACTCATAAGGAATGGCATATGAAAGGTAAACTTATCTTTTTAAATCAAGAATTACCAGGAGAATGGGTGGAAATTGAAGATATGGTCGCAAATTATGCAATACCTACCGCATTGAAAGCTTATAAGGAGGCAGTATGGGAGTGGATGAGACATATAAGATAGATCATTTGTATGAGCAGTTAAAACGTTACACCTGTTATAATGAACAAGAAATAGCGGATCGTGATGTTATGATGAGATATATGGAATCGTTTGATAACATATATGTTAGAGAAAATCTTTTTGCGCATATGACAAGTAGTCCTTGGATCGTGAATAAAAAAAGAGATAAGGTATTGATGATATTTCATAATATTTATCGTTCATGGGGTTGGTGTGGAGGACATTGTGATGGAGATCGTGATACGGTTGCAGTGGCAATTCGTGAAGGTAAAGAAGAAACAGGACTAAAAGATATAAAGCTTATTAGCAATGAAATTCTTGCGATTGATGTTTTACCGGTACCACCACATATCAAAAGAGGGAAATTTGTAAGTGCACATGTTCACTTGAATGTAACCTATTTGTGCGAAGCTGATGAGGATATGGAGCTATTTCATAAACCTGATGAAAATAGTGGAGTTGCATGGATTGCGATAGAAGAAATCAATGATTATGTAAGTGAAGAGGATATGAAAGTTGTTTATCAAAAGTTAATAGAAAAAATGAATGGAATCAAGGCACGTTAACGTGCTTTTTTTTTAACTAAAGTGTTTTTATGTTTAATTTAATAGGCTTTTTTTGTTTCTTGGGTGAACATGTGCACCAAATTATAGAAATTTCATACTTTATAAGGAATACGGGGGTATGTTATGAAAATACGTGTAATGAAATTTGGCGGTACATCATTGAGAAACAGAAAAACCAGAACGTATGTGTATCGTCATGTAATAGAGGCTAGCAAAACAAGTAAGGTCGTGCTTGTAGTATCCGCTATGGGTCGCTATCCAGATGCCTATGCGACAGATACCTTATTATCTATCGGAAATGAGCATATCACGAAAGAAGAAAGTGCTCGTTTGGTATCAATTGGAGAACAATTATCCGCTTTAACGGTTTGTTCAGAACTTCAAGAAATGGGGTTATCATCTTATGCTATGCCTTTTTCTGATGCAGGGATCATAACGGATGATACCTATGAGTATGCAAGGGTTTTAGATTTAAACAGCCATGCGTTACGAGATCGCTTAAAAACATATGATATTATCGTAGTTGGCGGGTTTATTGGTATCAGTCAGGAGGGAAAAGTTACTACGCTTGGTAGAGGTGGAAGCGATTATAGTGCGGTATTGTTTGCGGATATGCTAGATTTAAACGAAGTAGAGATATATACAGATGTAGATGGTGTTTATACAACAGATCCCAAATTGCATACGTATGCAGCGAAATATGACCATTTAAGCTTTGATGAAATGCTGAGTATGAAATCAAGGGTGTTGCATGATCGTTGTGTTTCTTATGCAAAGCAACGCAGTATTACGATTCATTTAAAAGGCACCTTTTCTACAAGTGCAGGCACCATAATTTCCCAATAAATATCTGACATAATTTCACATAACAGTTGCATAAATTTATGATATAATAGCACTGTGAGGTGAGCTGTATGAAAAACATAATTTTACTCAAAAATCTAAATGAAGAGGAACAGTGTAAGGTCTTAGAGAGAGCATTGAGTGAAACTAGAGTTGATTTTGAAATTAACTTTGCTAAAAAATGTGTCATCGTAGAAGGTAATAGCGATATGGTCGCAATTGCTAGAAAAGTTGTTTCTGATAATGGATTTATGATTATATAATTGAGGAAAGGCAAAAGAATGCCTTTTTTATTGTCGTGATTGGATGAAATAGATAAAGATATGAGTGATAGTATGAGTTGGAGGATTTCATATGATGATTTGGAAACATAAAAATAATGAAGCTGATTGGCACATGATCAGAGAAACGGTTTTTGTTGAGGAACAAGGCTTTGAACATGAGTTTGATGATATTGATGATAAAGCACAACATATAACATTGTATATCAACGATATGCTAGCGGGATGTGTACGATATTATCAAGAGGATGGAGCTTATCGGATTGGTAGACTAGCGGTTTTACCTGATTTTCGCAAACAAGGATGCGGTGGATTGCTTCTTGAGCATGCAGAAGAAGAAATCAAAAAACAAGGTGGTATTGAAGTTTATTTAGATGCTCAGTATCGTGTAAAAGGGTTTTATGAAAAAGCGGGATATGTAGTGTGTGGAAAAGAACATATGGATGAACATGTCCCACACGTTTTAATGAAGAAAAAGCTTTAATCGTCTTGTTTAAAGATCAAGATATCTAAGAAAGCAGCAACGCCAATCGTAAATGCCAGTATGTTATCAAGCCATGCGTGGTTTGAAACAAATGATACCAAAAAAGTAAAATTCAGTAATTTATATAAAGCATAGTTTAGACAGAATGCGATGCTACATGTTAGTGCGGCTTTTTGTATTTTGCTCATTTTTCTCACCTGTTGTATTCTATGAATTTGTGGTGGATTTATGAATGAATCTCTTCTTTGATGCATAAAGTAGAGTGACAGGGAGGAAAAGAAATGAAAGCAAAGATCATCGCAGGCGTTGGTGTTGTTGTATTGGTTGTTGCTCTTGCTTTTTCTATGAGACCAAAGTCATTTGATACCCAGTTTGAGAAAACTATGAAGGATATGGATTCTTACATCTTAAGTGGCGATATGGAAATCACCAAAGGAGAGGACGTAAAAACATACGCTTTAGAGGTCGGATATCAAAAGGCTGATAAGGAACAATTTAAGGTTTCGTTGGTTGATAAGGAGTTGAACCAAGAGCAAATTATATTAAGAAATGATGGTGGTGTTTTTGTCGTAACACCTAGTTTAAATCAAGTGTTTAAGTTTGAAGGAGATTGGCCGATGAATTCTCCGAAGCCATATCTGTTACAAAGTATTGCTGAAATCGTTAAATCAGATAAGGCCGATATCAGTAAAAAAGATGATGGGAATTTAGTGAGTTGCAAGGTGAATTATCCGAATAACAAGAATTTTGATCATGAAGAAATCATGTTTGATAAGGATGCGAAGTTGAAGTGGATCCAAATATACAATGCTGATAATGTTGTACAATTAAAAATCGTTTTTCACAAGTCGGAGTATAATGCAAAGATAAAGAAAGGGTATTTTGATACGCCTAAGACTTTGGATAGTAAAACAAGCGCTAATGGCATTACAGATGCTGATTTACCGCTATATCCTGTTCAAGTGTTTGATTCTGATTTGAATCATGTTTCAAAATTAGAAACTGGAACACAAGTTAAACATGTGCTGGAGTATACAGGTGCTAAAAATTTCACGGTTGTGGAAACAATGCGTGCTAGTGTAGAGGAAACACAAACTGTCTTAATGCCTGGGGAAATGGTAGATAGTCTTGATGTGGTAGGATTTTATGATGGTAATCATATGAGTGCTATACATGAAGGGGTGGAGTATACGGTATATTCTGAGGAATTGGGACCTGAGGAAATGATGCAGGTGATCAACAGTATGCAGGTCGCTGTGATGAAGTGATGGTAAGAAGAGGAGATGTATATTACGCCGATCTTTCTCCTGTAGTAGGAAGTGAACAAGGAGGAGTGCGTCCGGTCGTTGTGGTGCAAAATGATAAGGGAAATAAGTATAGCAAAACGGTGATAATTGCACCGATTTCAAAGAAAATGAGTAAACCGCCAATTCCCACTCATGTTGTGTTTTCTGATTCGTCACTTAGCTATGTATCCATGATTCTTTGTGAGCAATTGCGAACCATTGATAAGAAAAGATTAGGACAATGGATTTGTACATTGGATGATCGAACGATAGATAAAATCAATCAGGCGATTCGTGTTAGTTTAAATATATGAGAAAGAAGCTTATGTTTGATAAGCTTTTTTTAATCTTTCAGAAACAAACCGTTTAAAATGATGATGGTATGAGTGATGTTTCTGAATAATGTTAGAATGGGCATTGCTTGATGAATGCTTCACCAAAAAGCAGAATAGTGTGAGTGAATGTATGAATAGAATTAATTTGTAAATGTGTATGAAAAGTATTCGTTGTTGTCAATGATATAAATAAAAACCTTAACATTTATTTAGTGATTAGTTAAGGTTTTTTTCGTAGTTTTATTTATCATGTTATTATCGTTTTCAAACAATAAGAGAAGAGGATTAGAATGTTTTTACCATTTATATTTATGTATATAAAGTTTGAAATAAAAAAGGTTTATTAGTGAGAATGTTTTATATGTTATTTTGAAGTATAGAATTATGGCAGTATAAGGAGGTGCTGTTTATAGAATGATCGTGGGGCATCCCAATATAGAACGTGTCCCTTCTGTACCGCCAAGTGTATGGGGAAGGTGGAACAAAGCCTTGCCGTCTAAGATTCCTCTCATCTGCATAATATAAAAGACCTCAATCATGAGGTCTAAACGTTTTATTATTTAGATGGAGCAGATGAGGGGAATTGAACCCCCGTATCAGCCTTGGCAAGGCTGTGTTCTACCATTGAACTACATCTGCATGGCGGTCCAGATGGGACTCGAACCCACGATCTCCTCCGTGACAGGGAGGCATGTTAACCACTACACCACTGGACCATTGTTTTATGTAATTCGTTTGGCACTTCATCAGTGCCCGTATATAATACCATGGTTTTAAAATCTTGACAAGAGGTTTTTTGAATTTTTTTTATTTTTTTTTTGCAATTTTTTTTTGACTAAGAAAATGAGTTAAAATCGCCAAGATTTATGGCATAAAAAATGACTGGATTACGTCATTTAATTACATGTACTTCCATGACATAAATTGTACTGTCAAACTAGCTAGATTCTTTAAAATTATTTTTGCTATGACAGTATATATACAAGTTGTCTATTTGAAGTGACATGATTGCCTTCTTCTCGTGGTGGTATTATTCTTATTAGATAGATATAATGTAAATAGTGAGGTGACTGAAAATGAATTTAGAGGATAGACTACAGTTATTAAGGAAAAGAAATGGATATTCACAAGAGCAATTATCTGAAAAGATAGGAATAGCAAGACAAACAATCAGTAAATGGGAAAATGGACAAGCCATTCCAGAATTAAATGGGCTCATACGATTAAGTGAGTTATATGGTGTTACTATTGATAGAATTGTTAAAGATGAGGAATGTAATCTTCAGTTAAATAAAAAAATTGATAAACACATCGATAATATGATTGCATTTTTGATTAACGCTAAGAAAAATACCTATTCGATAAGTAGCGGTAAGGTGCAATCATCACGAATCCATTCTCATGATTATAGTTTTGAGGATTTGCCATATAAATATTACGATACATTTTTAGGAAATGAAAAATTCAGCGGGGAAGAAGCTATTTGGTTTTATGATGATCCAGTTTGGTGCTTAAATTATTCTGGACGAGTATTGCGTCATTCTTTTGATAGTGGTTTTCTTAAAGAAGCATTGTCAAAAGTATCTGCAGAGTTCCCTTATAGAGGTCCAAGGATATTCACAAAGGGAGATTATCATTATCATTGTCATCTAGATGGTGATTTTACTTGGTTTCAGGGGTATGAAGAAATATTTTATTTAAATGATAAGGTTTATGAATGTTGCTTTCATGGAGGAATAGTAGAATAAATGGACATCATTGAACATAAGGTAAGTACAAAGGATTATTTAATTAAGTCTAAATTGCCAGCAAGCGACTTTGTAATAAATCCATATATTGGTTGTACTCATGCTTGTAAATATTGCTATGCGAGATTCATGAGAAAATTCACAGGGCATAGCGAGGAATGGGGGAAATTTATTGATATTAAGGAATGTAATAAACCTATTTCTTTGAAAAAAGTTAAGGGGAAATCGGTGTTTTTGTCTTCTGTGACGGATTGCTATAATTCTTGTGAAAAAAAATATCGTATAACAAGATCGATATTAAAACAGTTAGTAGAGGCAGATTGTGAAGTCACGATATCCACAAAATCTAGTTTGATCCTTCGTGATATGGATATATTAAAAAATTTTAAAAATCTTAAGGTTGCATTATCTATTAATACGTTGAATGAAAGTTTTAGAGCCGATATGGATCAAGGAAGCTCAATTGCAGAAAGAGTTTCTGCCTTAAAAGAATTACACCAAGCTGGAATATATACGGTCTTATTTATGTCACCTATTTTTCCATATATTACAGAATGGAAGGATATCATCGCTATCACAAAAGAAATGGTATCTGAATATTGGTTTGAAAATCTTAATTTGAGAGGAGAGTATAAGCATATTATTCTTTCTTATATTGAGGATGCCTATCCTAATTATGTAGAGGCTTATCATAAGATTTACTTGGAAAAGGATATGGCCTATTGGATTACATTAGCTAATTCACTATCTTTATATTGTAATGATATGGGGGTACGTTATGTTAATTATTTTTATCATGATCAGAAAAAAAGAGATAAAATGATATGTTTATATTAAAACCAAGAT
>NZ_JBEQZJ010000059.1:0-16580 GCF_045223415.1 Hoskinsella mucinilytica
CAATCAAAAACGCTGATTTATGTTACAGCGTTTTTTAGTTTCCGATTCTATTTTAAGAAACGATCGATACATAAACCTGATAAATGGTATCCCATGTTACCTGTCCTACCAATCCATCCTGTACCAAACCGAATTCTCTTTGAAATGCTTTGACAGAACGTTCTAAACCGGCACCGAATCGACTATCTACACTAACCGAAGGAATGGATTCATATTCTTCAGCTACAATGGAAAGGAAATATTGTAGTTGCTGAACTTCAATTCCCACATCTCCACGGCGAAGCACCTTACCGGTCCATAACCCTGTAAAGTAACCCTCTAATCTTCCTAAACTACCCAATTCCGCAAGCTTACGAACAGCGACATAAATACGTGATATCATGTTCCATGTTGCTAAGCCGACAATACCATCCACTGTCAGATTAAATTGACGCTGAAATACACGAACTGCATTTTCTGTTACACTGCCGAAGATACCATCAGGAGGATAGATCAATGGAATATTGGGATAATTCACTGCAATACCATTCAAAAGTTCCTGTATGATAAAAACCGATTGACCACTCGATCCTAACCGTAATGCATATCCAGGGTAAGATGGAGTAATCGGTTGAACATTATCTGTTTCACGAAGCTGAATATTATCCCCATAATAGTATCGTATGATTCTCATAGAGTCATAACCTCGATTTGCCAGATCCAAAGTTCCCCATTGTTTCATCCCCGGACATTGTGCAATTTTCCCATCACAATATTCCGCATAATATGGCTCCCGATAAAACGGTTTCTGTAAAAACTCTCCAACTACCTCATCTACCACTTCCGCAATATTATCATAGATATTTCTTCCCTTTACAAAAGCCTGATCATATGCAGTTGAATTAGTGATATCAAAGCCATAACCTCTTCCTCGATACCATTCTGTATAAACACGATTCAAAACAAGTGACATCTGAGCCCATATATTAGCCCGTAATGCTTCATATGGCCAAGTCGGATAAATTTCCGAAGATGCAACATTTTTAAGATAATAAACAAAATCAACAGTTAGATTCTCTGCTGAAGCAGTAGGTCTTCCTAAATGTACAGTGATGGTAGTAGGAAGGATGACTTCCTCAAGCATCCTTACTCACCTCTTCTTTAAACAGTTTATGATCTTCAAAGATGATGACATTTCGTCTTTGAAATCCATCGACCGAGGTTTGCATTTGAACATATAAAGTGGATCCTACCTCGGGAAAAACCTGTACATTTCGTCTTTCCTCAATATCATAGCCATCTGCTGTTACTGCTACATGATATTGGGCATACGGTCTTTGGGTGCTTTGAATCTGGGAATAAGAAATATCGGGTGCTTCTAATTGAACGTCACCAAATCTACCAGATTCATCAGTACGTGCAGTAACAATGCAATTTTCTGGACTCATATCAGTATGATAAATCTGAATCAATGCATTCGAAACAGGTTGTTGATGCTCATTCGTTGCTTCGATGCGTAAATATCCTTTCGTGATAAATACCACCTCCATTTTAGCATATGTCCTGTTTTCTTTTCATCATGGGACATTTGACTAGCCTTTCGGTATGTTTTAAAAACTTTATAAATAAACTTCAATCAAACATATGGTTTCTATTTTCATTGATCACTTCATACACATCCATCATTTTTATGATTCCTCATGTTCTTTATCGGAATATAGACCATCATCAAGACGCCTGATAAATTCAAAAAAGGCAAAAATGATAGAAACGACTGTTAAGACGGATACAATTAATTGCGACATATTGGTCGCATATTCTGATTGAGAGGAATCAATAGCTCCAAGGATCAAAAAATAACTACACCACACCAAGCCTAGGATCAACAATAAAATCGTTATATATTTTAAAACAGTAGATACTTTCTTTTGAAATCTTTTACTGGCATCGATACGTTTTTTCGTGTAGCTTTTCTTTTGACTCAGTTTGAGCGCACCGCAAAAAAAGCCTATCATTATACCGATGGATAATGCAACACTGAAATTATATAGAAACTGCATAAGGATGCTCCTCTCTCATAAACAAAGATAATCAAAGAATCTCAGGTAGCCTTTCTACATAAAGATAAGCGCATTTTCCATCCCATTGAATAGGAAGTTTGTGAAAATGATGATCATCTATATGATAACGATCCCCGATCTTACATTCCGGACAACATTCTTGAAACGGCTGATTTAGATACAATACTTGTTGCTCATCCTTTGATAAAACACAGATACATTCGCCTAAATAATTTAAAATTGTTTGATATCGTTCTAATTCAATATTTGCTCGTTTCATTTTTTTACGTTGTAAAAAGGTGGATAAAATCTGAGAAATCAAGGATAACGTTGTTACTTCCTCTTGTGTCCATAATCGCAATCCACTACATTCATCAAAGCCTACAAAACCCCTGAATTTGCTTTCATCCCAGAATGCACATTGTAAGGTAGAATGAATACCTTGTTGAGATAACAATTCTTCTTGTTCAGGTTTTAAGGTATGAATATCTCGACAATAAAAGATATCATCATCTCCAAAAAGTTTTTCATAATCTCCATAAGCACGATAATCACAATTCTGTAGATGATGAATTTCAGGTGTAACTCCCTCATTGCACCATTCATACGTATTTGAGGTATATAATCCATCTTCTGAATTTTCAAACACGTATGCTCTGCTTACATCATATTGTCTACCGACTATTTCAAGAACAGAATTCATTGCCTTGTCGATATCCTTTGCTTCATATAAGGTACGAAAAACATAACGAGTCAAATTATCACAACAAGAATCATAACGTTTTTCTGATTCTATAGTTGTTCTATAAGATATATATTTGATGTTTTTGGCTTCTCGGAACACATCGGAATCATAAATGATATAGCTGTTTTTTCCTTGACTCTTCGCTTGATACAATGCCTGATCCGCTTTTACATATAAGTCTTTGAATGACGAACCATCCTCTGGATAGATAGCAATACCGATACTGCAGGTTACCGATACTGGACTTTTCTCAGTTTCAAATAAATGTCGAAACATGTTGATAAGATCTGTTGCTTTTTTCTTTACGTCATCTAATGATTGAATATCTTTCATGAAGACCGTAAACTCATCGCCACCTATTCTTCCCACAACATCTGTATCACGCATGATTTTTTTCATTCCCGTTGCCATTTCAGCTAATACCATATCTCCGATCATATGCCCCTTGGTATCATTGATTCTTTTAAAATCATCGGTATCAATCATAAACAATGCTGCAACAGCATCCTTATGTTCTTCTATATATTCCTTTATTTGTCGTTCTACTTCTGATCGATTATAAATACCTGTTAATGCATCTTTTTCAGCAATATGTCGCAAGTTTTCCATTTTCTTACGCTCAGCTGTGATATCCAATCCAATACTGTATAAAGATGGTATCCCATCCCAACTATCTTCTTCGCTCACATAGCACAAGGTAACGGTCCATATCCGCTCTTCTTTGGAACGTGTATATGCACGTACTTCCAATACTGCATTTTCTCCGGTTTTTTTCATTTTCTTTGCTACTTCGCTTGCTCGTTTATAATCATCAGGATGCATATAATTACAACGATTATGTACTTCATTTTCAAATTGTTCCTTTGTATACCCTAACATAGATAAAAAGATATCATTATACCAAATTACACAACGATGATCATGTGCGTGAATTCTCACCATACCGGCAGGAATGGTTTTTAAAATAACATCTCTTTCTTGATCCTTTTTTGTTTTTTGATATGTTTTATGATACATATCGTAGGATAATTCTAATCTAGCTCTATGTTCCTTCCAATAGATCATTCTGTCTTTGATCATAAATGTTCTTTTAAGATAGGGGTTATAAAACTCCCATTCATAGGTTTCATTATACAAAAGTTGTTCATTTGTACAGAATGGACATGGGCTTGTTCTTCCTTGAATAACCTCGTAACACTTTTTTCCTAACAATTGATCTTTGCTAGTTTGAAGAGTATCACAAAGTTTCTTGTTCAAATACAATAATTCATAAGTATCCATATCACTGATATAAACATTTGCGACAGATTCAGATAAGATCCATTCTAAATTTTGTAATCGATTTCTTTCATTTTGATAAAGTTCTCCTTGTCGAAGGATGATTTCATTGATATCAGTATATACAATATAAACAAAAGGAACTTCATTTTCTTGTTCTAGAAAAGAAGCTACTACCTTTACCCACATCGCACCTTTTGGATGTATTGGCAATTGTATCACATAAGATGCATTTTGTTCTTGTTTTCGATAAGCATTACAAAAAAAACACATCATTGGCTTAAAATCATATAAATAGGCATCCCCATATGCTTTCAGACTTGTAAATCGTTCTAAATAACTATGACTTGTAAAACCAGTCATTTGATAAAAAGCATCATTTCCCCAACAAATGGTGAATGATTCATCCATGATATGCTTTGTTATGGCGACTCCCATTTGTTTCATCATTTCTTCAAACCCTTGATTTGCTTCCTTTTGTTCTTTGTCCATCATCATTTCTCCCGTTGTATTTCATCTCGTTATTATATTTATTTTATCATAGAATGTAAAGAAAGCCCAACAACAACAATAAAAGATTTCCTAATATAAGAAAAGGAAGGTATTTAGATATACAAAATCCAATTCCTTCCTCTTTATTTCTTATGTTATGCTTTTTCTTTTAACGCAAGAATTTCTGCTACCAATGCACAAGCAGGACAATCACAGAAACTTGCCCCTTTCGCTTTGATACTTTCAGCGTGTTCTTCAATCTTTTTAGCTGTTTCTGCGCCAAAATAATGGATACCATCTTCTGATTTTGCCAAAGCAATCAACTCATCGATTGGTACGATATTTTCTTCTAGTACCTTAAAATAAGTCTCGCTCACGTTCGCTTCTTGGTCACTTCCTATCGCATCTAACCAATTTTGTGCAGCCTCTTTTACCGCATCACAACAGGTGGATGCATTCATCAATGCCTTTGTCTTTTCTACCATGATTTCACATACGTCTTTATTCATCAAAGGAATACCTCTCTTTCTTCTAAAGATATAGTATCATAATACCATCATCCTTACAATCCGGTATCTATCCGTAAAAGCATACTTTATAACTACTCACATGTTATATCTTATTTTTGTTATATGCGAAAGAGTGTTTAGTCCTAGGAAACTGAATACTAAGGCAAGTAATGATGAATAAGGCAAAGGAATAAAAGGAATAGGGAAGAATTTCAGTTGGTGCGATTCCCGTAAAAGAGGACATCATCAAAACCCCTCCATCATGAGGTAGTATAGATAAACATACACAGGCAAATATATCCAATATACTTGCTAGCCGTTTTGGTTCTATTTGATAGGTCTTACCTATATCTTTTGCGATAGGGGCACAAATCATAATAGCTAACGTATTATTCATCAAGGCCGCAGATAAAAGTCCGGACAAAAAACCTATGCCATATTCCGCATGCTTTTGTTTTTTCACTTTGGAAAGAGATATCTGTATCAACCATTCTACTCCACCATAAAACCTAATTAAACCGATGATGCCTGAAATCAGAATTGCGACCATAGAAATAGAGAATACCTGTTCCATACCTGTGGATATCGCTTCTATCCACATCATGATATCTACTCCAACATAGAATACACCGATCACTGCAGTGGAAAATATCCCAATCAAAAGAACTAGTATCACATTGACACCACATAGTGCTGTTACGAATACGATCAAATATGGAAGGATCAAAATGATATCAAAGCTTCCGATTTCCTGTATCGTTGCACTCCTACCAAATAGCGAAAATAAGAAACAAGCGATGATGGCAGCAGGTAAAGCAAGTAGAAAATTTGCTTGAAATTTATCTTTCATCTTAGCTCCTACACCTTGCGTTGCGGAAATCGTCGTATCTGATATCAATGATAAATTATCGCCAAATTATGCTCCACCGATAACTGCAGCACAGGTCATTGGTAAAGATAATCCTGCTCCTTGTGCAACACTTGCCGCAACCGGTCCAATCGCCGCAATCGTGCCCATAGATGTTCCTATTGCAGTTGATATACCACAAGATAGTAAGAAAATACCAGGAACTAGCAATACATCCGGAATATAAGTCAAACCTAGATTTACAAGGGACTGTTTTCCACCAATAAATTGCGTTGTGCTTTGAAAGGCACCAGCTAAAAGATAGATCAATACGATCATCATAACACCTGATGCACCCGCATGTTTAGAAAACACATCTGCTTTTTTTGATAAAGGTATATTTGGTGCCATGAATAGACCTACGCTGATAGCAAACAATAAAGCTGAAAAACGAGAAAATTGATCAAAGGGCTGTGGTACCTTCCAATAAGTGAAGAGTAGACCAGATCCAACATAAAGTATCAAAAACACGATGAACGGCAAAAAGGCCCACCCTTTCAAATCTAATCGTTTTTCCATTTTACCAACTCCATTTCAGTTTTTTACTGTACCATAGCAATTAGAAAAACGCCATTTTTATGCTTATAGAAAAATAAGGAAATCTTTGGTTATGGTTACATCTTTTACACCTACATAACTCTACCAAGGCAACTCTCATAGCTTTTAGCAATGATTCTTAAAAATATAGATACTTATTTTGTACAAGTTTTCTAATTTTATTCTACTTTCATTGACATACTCGATTATCGAGTATATAATCGTTACATAAACTCGATAATCGAGAATAGGAGGTTATCAATATGGCAAGAGCAAAATTTCGAACGCTTACTGAGCAAATGTTTTACGCTTTGCTATGTTTGAAAGATGAGTGCTATGGTATGGATATTCTTGAACGTGTTCCGGCAATGACCAACCATCGTGTTCATATTGGTTCTGGAACACTATACACCTTGTTAGAACAATTTTTAGAGGCTGATATGATTCAAGAAACAAAAGTAGAAGGTCGCCGACGAAGCTACATTCTCACAGATAAAGGATTAGATATGTTAGACAAAGAACGTATCCGTATCGAAGCACAATTGGCGGACTATAACGCAATTATGAAGGAGGACACCAAATGAAAAATACAAAGCGTCGTTTCGCATTCTTTTCTTTCTATGATCATACCGGCATTGAAAAACACCTGGAAGATATGGCAAGAACTGGTTGGATGATAGAACATGTTTCAAATTTATTTTGGACTTATCGTAGAATAGAACCTCAAAAACTTCATTTTACTGTCAGTTATTATCCAAAGGCATCAGATTTTGATCCAATTCCATCACAAGATCAACAAACATTCCTGGACTTTTGTGCACAGACAAAGTGGGTGCTCGCTTGTACTTGGTTTCAAATGCAAATCTTTTATAACTTTGAAGCTAACCCGATTCCCATAGACACCGATCCTACCATTGAAGTAGAAACAATTCATAAAGCTTGTAAAGCGAATTATCTGAAAGCGCATAAACTGCTTTTTATCATATCTTTGATTTTGACACTTCTCTTTTTGTCATCCTTCATCAGTGATACTTTAAAACTCATTGCTAGTCCTATGAATTTTACAATTGGTTGTTTGAGCTTACTTTTATTTTTGATAAGCTCTGTGGAACTCATCTCATATGAGATATGGCACAAAAAAGCAAAGAAAGCAGCTGAACAGGAAATTTTTCTTGAAACACCTTCTACTGCAAGTTTTAAACAATATATGGTAGGACTTATGATATTGGTACTTGCTTATTGGATCATCAATCTCATATTTGTAAAAAAACCATTCATGGCAGGAATCTCTTTCGCCGTCATATTGTGTGTATATGCAACGTTTTTCTTAACGAATACCATAAAAAAATATTTGAAAAGAAAACAGATATCTACTGGAACCAATCAATTAGTGACTTTAATTGGAAGTTTTCTTATTGCCTTTGTATGTTATGGAATCGTTCTATCTATTAGTGTATATGTTTTTTGGGAAAAACCAGTTTATGATTTCCGTTTTGATGAAGAAGTTCCCTTACAAATATCTGATTTAATTGATACGGACTATGACTACTTAACCACAATGAGCACAGATGAATCTATTTTTTTAGAGCATTTAGAAATTCAGCACATGCAAGGTTTTGATGATAAAAGCTCATCAAACATACCAGACCTAAAATATGATATATATAACATAAAGATACCGATCATTTATGAGTTCAGTAAAGGATCATTGAAACAACAATGTATTATTTCAGCGTTTTGGAAAGGTCATATGGTTGATCAAGACAGTAAACCTTGGGGTGCAGAAGAAGTATATCGCTTTGTAAGCGATGATGGAGCAGAAAAATCAATATTTCTTCTATGCTATGATAAGACTCTTGTATTGATGGAATGTAACTGGGAGCCTACTACTGAACAAATGGCGATCATTAAAGCGAAGTTAGGTCATTGAAAAAAAAGATATAAATCGGCAACAACAGCGATTATTTGACACAACGTCAAGTTATCACTGTTTTTTTTATCTCATGATACAGCGGTTGCTCTAAATGATAAATTCAGAGTGTAAATCAATGCCCAAGACACATGATCATCAACATTATCATCAAACCAAATGATTGATATGTTACATCAACTTATCAGCTCTCTTACAATTATTTCCTAGTAACAAAAAAAGAGCACATGCTCATCGTTTTAGATGTATACAAATGCTCTATTTTTAAATTCATTTATTTACGTGATAGCATAACGATCGTTTCCACCATAGGTGTATGTGGAAACATATCATATGGTTGAACTTTCTTGACCTGATATCTTGATTGTAATACTGCAAGATTTTTTCCAAGGGTTGCAGGATTACAAGAAACATAAACGATTTGTTTGATTCTACTTCGTAAGATACATTCCAACATTGCATCATCCAGACCACTTCTTGGAGGATCGACCACTAATACATCTATGCTTCTTTTCTTTGATAAATAAGTAAGCTTATTTGCGGCATCATCACACAAGAAAGATACATGCTCACATCCATTCGCTTTTGCATTTTTATTAGCATTGACCACTGCATCCTTAATGCTTTCAATACCGATGATTTCCTTCGCCTTATCCTTTAGATACATGGAAATGCCACCAACACCACTATAGGCCTCCACAATAAGATCATTACCATCTTTGATCATACCGGCTATTCCTCGATACAATTGTATTGCCTGTTTTGTGTTCAATTGAAAAAAGCTTCTAGGTGATAATTCTAGATGTAATCCATCAAAGGTAAGTGGCAATAATCGTTGTCCTGCTAAAAATATCATAGTATTTCCAAATACCTCAGGTGTTTTTTTCGTTGTATGTATGCTTTGCCATAAACTATACATTCCTTTTATCTTCATCAAGGCATCGATCGCTTCTTGCGATAATTCATCATTACCAGTAACGATCGTACATTGAAATTTACCATCAAATCCACGTACGATAAGATTACGAATACCTGATTTTTCATGATGATCATACGCCGGCATATCATATTCATTTAATACTCTCATGACATCCTTACGAAAATGATCCAATGCATCATTATGAATGATACAACGATCGATTCCCAAGAAATAATTGCTGTTTGGCAAATACATCCCTGATGTCAAACGTCCTTCTTCCATAGCACAAGGCATTTTAAATTGATTGCGATATTCAAATACATCTTCACTGGGAATGACATTTTGAATGAGTCGTGGATCAACTTGCGCATATTTGATCAGTGATTGTTTCAACAGCTCCTTTTTATATTCTAATTGTTTTGGATAACGAGCATCCATCAATGGACATCCTCCACAACGTCCTTGTACAAAACATTTGGGTTTGATGCGATCCTTACTTTTTTTCAAGATTCGATTTACTTTACCCATTGCATATCGTCTATTTTTTTCAATAATTTGAATATCGACCTCTTCATCGATCAAAGCACCTGGTACAAATACCGGTAAGCGATCGAGATAGCCGATTCCTTCACCATTGATTCCGATCTTCTTTATTGTTACTTTCATAAATGTCAACCTCTAACTTTCTTATTCATCATACCATATCGTTTGATTTTGGGATACTATTTCTTTCTGTCAATGACCTTACTTTGGATATAATCTGTTATTTTTACACAAAATGCAAAATATTTTGGATTCTTCATTGGCAATTTACTTTCATGACGATATTCATCTTCAAATACGATATTCAAGCAAAAACCAAAATAAATGATACAGGAAATCAAATAAATTGCAAGAAATAATGCCACCAAACTGGCCAATGGACCATAAACATCCTGATATCTCGTAAAATGGTTGATGATGGTGATAAATAAAGAGGCAAGACATAAAATCATAAAAGTAGTAAAGATAGCTCCCAGAATGCCAAAGGACCAATGGCGCTTACGAAAACTCAAAGCACGATATGCCAAAGTAAATAATACCAACATTAAAACAGAAGATACCAAAGGCAAATAATCTTTCAAAAAGGTCGCTACCGCAACACTGATGATCAACACCGCTAAAAACAAAATAAATAAGACCACTGATTTGATCCGTATTGCCCATTTGGGAACTTCAATTTCTTCATGTGATGCACTGATCAACAAAAAGGAAAACACGATCTTACTGGCAAGATAAAAGGAAACACATAGCGTAATGATAAAGCTCACTAAATTATATTGACGATCAAGAAAGAACTGAATCACCGTAGTGACCGTTGTTTCACTAGATTCATATGGCATAAAGCTCATGATAAAATCGATGATCATATCAATTGGCAATAGATCGTATTTAAACAACATAACGATGATGACCAAGGAAGGAGCTAGCGCAAGTAAAAAAGAAAAGGATAAAGAGTATTTAAATAGACTCCCTTCAAAGGAAGTGAATTCTTTATACAGATCAATAAACCTACGCATATTTAACACCCATTTCTTTACTTGATATCTTGAATATAGTTTACCACTTTTTGCGCATCTCTACCAATCATTACATAGTAATATTCTCCAATTTTTCCTTCTATACATGTATTGATAAGCTCCTCTGCATCATAAATCAAAGTTCCCCACTCTTTTTTGAGCTCTTTCAAACGATGTTGTATCGCCTGTTTCACTAGTGCTTCTTTTCCCTCTTCCATATGAAAAAAGGCGATTTCTCCGATTTGGGCAGGTAAAAGTGCCTCATATACTTGTCCATCCATCACTTGTGTCAGATCTATTGCATAACGTGTAGAAACGATATTAGGTGCTGTTTCTTTTTCTTGCAAGATAGGAAACTCCCATTCACCATTCGCACTCTTTTCATTGATTTTTCGTACCAGCTCATTCAATTCAATAGAACCATCTTCAAAGTGTCCCATGGATGGAGAACAAGCGCACAAACAAAAAACGCATAAGCATACTATAAACCATTTGATAGATTTCATTTTCATCCTCCATGCTCCACTATATGAAGAATTACTTCTAATTATGCAATAAGAAAGTTACGATTCCCTGATACTTATTGTGCGCATAATGAAAAAAAGCTGATTGCTCAGCTTAATCGTTCTGTGCCCATTCTGGAACATCGTTTCCACGATGAACAAGAATTGCTTTTTGAAATTCTGTTTGATTTAAGAACTCTAAGATTTCATAGATTTCATCTTCTGTACATCCGATCAAAAGCTTGATTTCGCAATCTTTTTTCAAAATATCTACACTGACTGCGACTGCCTGTACTAGATTTGTTTTCTCAGATCCCTTAAATACATCGATCGGAGATTGTCCATCTCCTGCTGTATCGCTTAAATATCCATAATCTACAGGATACACCAAATTAGAATATTTATAATGGGAGCTATTCTTTGGTTGGTCTACCACCAATTTCCCTGATAAATATAATGTGTCTAATTTCTGCCAAAAAAATGCGTTATTTTCAAATGATTTCATAAGTTTCCTCCTTTACCATTTTACAATTACATGTTCTCTAGATATATCTGAAATTGTTTTACAGCCTGCCATTGCCATTGCTTCTTTTAGCTCCAGCTGTATTTTATCCAGATAGATTTTTACTCCTTGTGCGCCATCACCAATGACTGCCTGAGATATGCTTCTACCTATCAATACGCCATCTGCGCCTAAGGCAAGTGCCTTAAAAACATCATTTCCGCTACGAAAACCACCATCTACAAAAACCTTCATTCGTCCATCTACTGCCTTAACGATCTCCTCTAGTACTTCGATACCGCTTTGACAATGATCCAATACACGACCTCCGTGATTACTGACGATGATAGCATCCACACCGGCTTGTAAAGCCTTTTGTGCACCCTTCACACTTAAAATACCCTTTAAAATGACAGGTACTTTTGCCATTTGTTTTAATTCCTTTAAATCTTCGACCGTCTTAAATTCAACCGGTGTTGCACTCTTTCTAAGATTTGTAAGACCACTTGCGTCAATATCACTGGCTATCGCTAAGACCTTAGCATCAGCGGATAATTCCATTCTCCATTTCATATGCTCTTTGCTCCATGGCTTAATGGTTGGAACACCATATCCGTGTTGTTGCTTTAAGATTTCTACGGGACCTTTGAACATATCATCGTACATACCATCGCCAGTAAAAGCAATCGTATGCGCCGCAATACAACCTTCCACAAGTTCTCTTGTATAATCCAAGTCATCCATATCAGCGCCATAATTCTGTTTAATTCCACTGATTGGAGCAGCATAGACTGGCATAGATACTTGATGACCGAAAAAATCAGCTTCCGTATTTACTTCTCTGTGATCACTGATCGTATCCATCCGAATCAATACATTAGATAACATATCCACATTGCGAACAAATGAGCTACCACTGCCCTTTCCACCAGGACCAGGCGTTTCTCCTCTGCAGGCAACACCGTTACATTGTATACAGCATCTGCAGATCTTACATTTCTCTTTCGCATGGGCGTAAACTTCATCCCAAGTTTTCATGAATGCACCACTTTCTGTCATAATTATTTACTCGCTTATATATTATACTGTTTATGAAAAAAATTATCAATGGTTTTAAAACATTTTCATTATTTTTCATTGAAAACACTATCATTTATACAAATGAAAAAGAAGGAAACGTTGATTTCCCTCTATATTCTATTCATTCAAAGGCAATGTTTTGACCCAATCCCAGAAACTTTCCGGTTCATCCTTACTGTAACCAAGTAGCTCATCTTTTACTTCACCGGCTTGGATGAAATATACATGAGGTGTTCGATTTGGATCTTCAAAACGCTCTTCCAATTGTTTTTTATCGTGATCATAAGCTTCTTCACTGCTTTCATCCATGACCACATTATATAATATCAAATCTTGTTTTGGTAACTCTTTCTTCAGCATATCTAACATATCTTCACAATGAGAACAAGATTCTCTCGATATCAATAAGAGGAAAGTTTGTTTTTCATCCATCATTTCAAATGCATGATCAATACTGACAAATTCAAGCTTTCCTTTGCCTGTACTACATCCACTCATCATCAACATCACACAAAGCATTGTCAGAATCATTTTTTTCATGTTCTCACCTCTAGCGATTATTATATCGGTTTTTTTGTTGTTAATCAACCTTAAGTGCACGCATGGAATTCAATACCGCTAATAAAGTTACACCAACATCTGCGAATACACCCATCCACATATTACTTAGACCTAAAATCGTTAACAGAAGAACACCGATTTTCACAACCAAGGAGAAGGTCACATTTTGCCATAAGATCACCATGGTCTTACGTGCGATACGAATGGCGACACTCAAAGAAGCCGGATCATCTTTCATCAATACGACATCCGCAGCTTCAATGGCTGCATCACTACCGATGCCTCCCATCGCAACACCAATATCTGCTCTGGCTAACACAGGAGCATCATTGATACCATCACCGACAAAAGCAAGTTTTCGTTTCTCTGCCTCTTGGCTCAACAAGGTTTCTACACGTTCCACTTTATCTGCCGGTAGTAATTGCATATGAACTTCATCTAACCCTAATTTATTAGCAACATCATCACCGACTTCTTGACGATCTCCACTCAACATGACACATTTTTTTACACCGCTTGCCTTTAATGCAGCAATTGCCGCTTTACTTGTTTCTTTGATTTCATCTGCAATCAACACATATCCTTGATATACACCATCATAGGCAATATGAATGATGGTACCGATGGCATGACTTGTTTCATAATCGATATGATATCGTTCCATTAACTTATGATTACCTGCCAAAAGCTCTTTTCCAAGATATTGGACACGTACGCCATTGCCTGCCACCTCTTCATAATTCGCAAGCTTTGTCTGATCGATTTCACTATCATATGCCTTGGCAATGCTTAATGCAATCGGATGATTAGAGTAATATTCTCCATATGCCGCAAGCTGTAACAACTCACTTTGAGAACATGCTAAAGAATGAAGTTCACTAACCCCAAAGACCCCTTTGGTCAATGTTCCTGTTTTATCAAATACTACCGTATCTACATTCTTAAGTGCTTCTAGATAGTTTCCACCTTTGATCAAGATTCCTTGTTTACTAGCTGCTCCGATACCGGCAAACATACCCAAAGGTACGGAAATGACCAGAGCACATGGACATGATACTACCAAGAAGGTCAACGCACGATATAGCCATTGAGAAAATTGTGCATCTTGTATGAACAGCGTTGGAACCACAACAACAAGAATCGCCAATACAACTACAGTAGGTGTATATATTCTTGCGAATTTTGTGATAAATTTTTCCATTGGTGCTTTTTTACTGCTGGCATTTTCCACAAGCTCCAAAATTCTTGAAACCGTAGATTCTCCATATTCCTTATTCACACGAAGCTTTAATACACCATTTAGATTTACCACACCTGCAAGCACCTCATCCCCCTTTTGTACTTCTCTAGGCATGGATTCTCCGGTCAAAGCAGAAGTATCTAAAGAAGATGTTCCTTCTATTACTTCACCATCCAAAGGAACACGTTCCCCTGGTTTTACCAAGATCAAGTCATTGATGGAAACACGTTTTGGATCAACCTTTGTTTCTTTACCATCTATTAATAAATTCGCATGATCAGCTCTGATGTTCATCAAAGATGAAATAGATTTTCTTGATCGATTCACTGCATAAGATTGAAACATCTCACCGATTTCATAAAAAATCATAACTGCTACAGCTTCTTCATAAGATTGAACCGCAAAAGCTCCGATGGTCGCAATGCTCATTAAGAAGTTTTCATCAAATACTTCTCCTCTTAAGATATTTTTGATTGCAGTAAATACCACTTTACCGCCGGCACAAACATAAGCCGCAATAAAGATCCATAAAGAATAGCTTTCTTTTTCTAAAAGGATCGCCACAAGGAATAATAGGATACCTGCATATAAACGATAGTTATCTCGAATCGAAAACAAGGATCTTTTCTCTTGTTTCTCCTGCTTTTCCATCGTAACGATCACACCATCCTCTAAAGTTGGAATCGTGTCTTGAATTTGTTTTAATGTATCCTCTTTGTGTGTTTGATCTTGTAATTCAACAAATAATACACCGGTTGAAAAATTCAGACTTGCATCCTTAACATTTTTCATATTTTTGATATGCTGTTCTATTTTCGCTGCACAGCTAGCGCAATCTAAACCTTCAATATAAAGCTTTTCTGCTTTTTCTAACACACGTTCCTCATGTGGCTTGTGATCATGTCCACACGTACAACCATCATGATGTTCATGGTGGTGTTCATGTTCACAACAATCACCATGATGTTCATGTTCGTGGTGGTGTTCTTGCATCGTATCTGATGGATGTGTTTTCTTATCTTTTGTGACATCAATGACACGCACATCAGGTTCAAGCCCTACCACACAAGTTCGGATATCTTCTTCCATTTCTTGTTCACAATCCACAAATAATTTTTTTGAAACAAAATCTACACTGGCTTCCTTTACCCCGGTAAGCCTACCAATCTTTTTCTCTATCTTCATTGCACAGTTTGCACAGTCCAAACCATCTAAAAGATAAATCTTTTCCATAATGTTTACCCTCCTTATCGGTATTACGATTCCAGAATATGAGCTAAGCCCGCATCATAAATCATCTGTATATGCTCATCATCTAAGGAATAATATATATTTTTTCCACTGCGTCGATATTTTATCAATCGATTTTGCCGCAATACACTTAATTGATGAGAAACAGCTGACTGTGTCATCTCCAATAAAATAGAGATATCACAAACACATAATTCCTCTTTGAATAACAGGCTTAAAATTTTTAAGCGTGTAGGATCTGCAAACATTTTAAACAATACAGAAAGATCATTGAATTGATCCTGTGTCAGCATTTCCTTTTGTATGCGATTTACAACATCCTCGTGGACTTGTAATTCTTCACAGCATGGTGCTTTTTTATCCATATTCATCATCCTCACTTTAACATATGAATATATGTTCATATGTATTATAATCCAAATGTTTTGATTTGTAAAGAAAAAGCTTCTGAATATTACACAGAAGCTTTCGTATAATAAAAGCAGGAAGAAAAACAACCTGCTTACTATAAAATTGAATATGTTAAAC
>NZ_JBEQZJ010000060.1:0-16345 GCF_045223415.1 Hoskinsella mucinilytica
GAATCAGTCAATAAGGCTGATGAAAAGGGATGAAGCTCTACCTTCATCCCTTTTAGACGTTTGGGAGTACCAGTTTTAAAACAAAGTAACAGTGTAGAATCCCTCTCCCTATTCCCCCAAATAGCCCAATCTTTACAGAATCAGACTATTTTTTTCTTTTACTGTTTTTCAGTACAAGATTGACAATCATCCAAACTAGCATTAGAACGATACAAGTTAGTTCTTCCACTAGGTAGTATATATAAATACGTAAAACAGGTACGAAAATCCTAAATTATTTTTATAATTTTTACTAAAAGACAATCTTTTACTAAATTTCCTATGGAAAATTTTGTGCAATAAGGGAATTTTCAATGTAAAATATAATCATCTTAAAGAATGTGATTTTAAGTAAATTAGAAAGTTATTTCAAGTCAGAAGAAATTTAGTGAGATGCTTTATATGCGAATTTTAAAGTGATATAAAAAACAAACAACCTCTTTATTAGATTTCCACATTAGAATAGGAAATTTAGCAAATGGAAGTATCTATTTGGGCATGTTATAATAAAATTGAAAAAGAAGGGATATTGTTTATGAGAGGTAACAGAGAAAGAGATATTTTATTGCATATATCGGAAAATGAATATCGTACTTCACAATCGCTTGCAGAAGTTTTTCATGTAAGCGATCGAACAATACGCAATGATCTAAAAGAAATGAATGAGGTACTTTTACATTATGGAGCAGAAATCATTAGCAAGCCTAAGATAGGAAATATATTACATGTAAAGGATCGTAAAAAATTTCAAAAATATCTTGATCAATTATATCAAGAAGATGAAGAAAATTTACCTATAACATCAAGAGAGCGTGTGCATTATTTATTAGAGTACCTTTTACATGTTGAACGTTATGTAAAACTAGATGATTTATGTGACACTTTATTTATTAGTAAATCAAGTTTATCACAAGATCTGAAAGAAGTAAGGAAATATTTAGAACAATATAATTTAAAATTAGTAAGCAAACCTAACTATGGTGTACGTGTAGAGGGTCGTGAATTTGATTTTCGTCTTTGTATTGCTAATTCAGCAATTGAACGCATTGTTAACAAGGATATGAAAAAAAGTCAACAAAGCATTTTGAAAAAAATTGGAGATATATTACAAGAAACTTTCGATAAACATGCATTTAAAATGTCAGAAGTAGCCTTTCAAAATTTAATCATACATATTTTTATTGCTATAGAACGAATTCAGGGAAATTGTTATGTACCATTAGAAGATGAGCAATTGAAAACTTTGCAGAAAGAAGTAGAGTATGGAATGGCAGAAGAAATTGTTAGTCAAATGGAGCAAGTTTTTTCCGAAACATTTCCAGATTCTGAAATTGGTTATATAGCGATACATTTAGCTGCAAAGAAAACTATCGAAATTGATAATGTAATGGATAATATGGTTATCAGTGATGAAGTTAATGAAACGGTTTCACATATGCTGGAAGAAGTATATGAAGCTTTTAAAATTGATTTTTTAGATGATTTTGATTTAAGAATGATGTTAGCACTTCATTTAGTACCATTTAAAGTTAGAATGGAATATGATATTATTCTACATAATCCATTATTGAAAGAAATAAAAAACCGTTATACGCTTGCATATAATATTGCAGTAGCAGCAAGTGATGTATTAAGAGAATGTTACCATAAGGAAATAAAAGAAGATGAAATAGGTTATTTTGCGCTCCATTTCAATTTGGCATTGGAACGTAAAAAGGTAAATAAAAGAAAAAAGAATATTTTAATTGTATGTGGTACAGGAAGAGGTACTGCACAACTTCTCGTTTATAAGTATAAAGAAACATTCGGAAAATATCTTGAAAATATCTATACTTGTGATACCATGAGTGTTGGAAAACAAGATTTTAATAAAATTGATTACATTATTGCTACGGTACCTATTCAAGTTAAAGTTCCTGTTCCTATTTTAGAAGTAAAATTTTTTCTAGAAGATCGGGATATTCAGGCAGTAAAAACTTTATTAAGTAAGGATCACAATTCATCGATCTCAAAATATTTTGATCAAAGACTTTTTTTGATTAATGTTGAAGTCAATAATAAAGAAGAAGCATTGCAAAAAATGGTTGAAAAAATAAGAGAGATTAAAGAAATTCCAGATAATTTCTATGATGCTGTAATGAAGCGTGAAAAACAAGCTGTTACCGAATTTGGTAACTTGGTGGCAATTCCTCATCCTTATCGAGCTATAAGCAAAGAGACATTTGTTTGTATCATGGTTTTAAACAAACCGATACTTTGGGATAAGAAAAAAGTACAACTAATCTATTTAATGTCAATGGAAGATAATATGAATCGTAATTTACAACAATTTTATAAAATCACTAGTAAATTGTTAATGAACAAGGATTATGTCAAAGAAATCATCCAAGGGAAAGATTTTAATGTATTACTACAAATGTTTCACAATATAGAGGAGCAACTAGAAATGGAGGAATGAAAGATATGAATATTTTATTAACATGTAGTGCAGGAATGTCTACAAGTATGCTAGTAGAATGCATGAGTCAATACTGTAGAAAAGAACATAAAAAGTATAATATTTGGACAGTAGACCAAGGTATTTTGGAAAATGAATTAGAAGTAAAAGAGGTAGATGTTGTATTATTAGGACCACAGGTTCGCCACATACTGAAACGAGTGAAAAAAATTTGTGAAGGTACTATACCTGTAGCGATTATTCGTGATTCAGATTATGGTACATTAAATGGAAAAGCTGTAGTTCAATATGCAGAAGAATTAGTATTAGAATTTCATGAGACGAAGGGGGATGTCTAACGACATCCTTTTTTGTGGTGTTAACTATGGTATACAACTATCTTAAAGTCCATAGTATCATGTAATTTGAAGTCAGAAATTTGGATCGTTGTCACCTTTGCTATGATGTCTCTATCCGATTATTTCCATAATGAATGTGGAAAAATATAAAACATACAGTTTTTCCACATTGTAAAAGGAAAAACTACCGCTGGAGCCAGGACTTGTTATATCTTATGATAAGAGTGTCAAAAGACAAACAACATGTAGCGTGCACAAAACATGGAAAAGATTGGAGGGTTTATATGGATGAAAGTAATTATGAAACATCCTTTGGGTTAATTTTACACGCAGGGGATTCAAAATCAAAATCGTTAATGGCAATAGAAGAAGCTAGAGCATTTAATTTTGAAGAAGCTAGACGTTTGGTAAAAGAGGCTCAGGAAAATCTAAAAATAGCACATCAAACACAAACAGAATTAATACAAAGTGTAGCAAAAGGTGGAAATGTGAATGTAGATGTATTATTGGTACATGCACAGGATCATTTAACAACAGCGATGATCATGGTTGATCAGGCTCAGGAATTTATTCATATATATGAGTTATTAAAAGATGTAATAAAAGGAGAAAAATCAAAATGAATATTATGTTAGCTTGTAGTGCTGGTATGTCAACTAGCCTAGTTGTATCAAAAATGCAAGAAGCAGCAAAACAACAGGGGAAGACAGATTATAAAATATGGGCAGTCGATCAAACACAAATCGAAGATGAGTTAGGTAATTTTGATGTATTGTTACTTGGACCTCAAGTTCGTCATATTATGAGAAAAGTCACAAAGATCGTAGATGGGAAAGCGCCAATCGAAGTTATTGACGCAGTTGCCTATGGAACTTGTAATGGAGAAGCAGTTCTAAAACAGGCAGAAGCTTTAAAAGAGAGAGGAGGAAAATAAATGGCAAAGTTTTCTGAAAAATTTGAAGATGGTTTGATTTCAATTGCGGAAAAAGTGGATGACAATCAATATTTAAGTGCAATAAAAAATGCGTTTACAGTATATATGCCATTTATCATGATTGGTTCCTTTGCAACATTGTTGAATACACTTGTTTGTTCAACAACTGCTGGTCTTGCAAAGTTTATACCTTCATTAAGCAGTATTTCACCAGCCTTTACTGCAATTAATTTTGCGACAATGTCATTTATGGCTATTCCTATTGTTTACTTAATTGCAATGAATCTTGCAAGGCATGATAAACTACCAGATCAATTAACAGGGGCAGCAGCATTATGTGCTTATATTGCAGTTGTACCACAAGCTGTTACTATGGCAGTAGAAGGTATTGAACAAATAGTAAGTGGCTCTGGTATTCCTACTTCAGCCCTTGGAGCGCAAGGATTATTCATTGGTATGTTGATTGCAATTGTAGGAGAGAAACTATTTGGTGCATTTATGAAGATCGATAAGATTAAAATTAAGATGCCTCCAAGTGTTCCCGCAATGATTTCTCAATCTTTCAATACATTAATTCCAATTTTATTAACACTTGTATTGATTGGTGTTGCAGGACAGTTAGTAGTTTTAACGAGTGGAAATTATATCAATGAACTAATTTATACAGTGATTCAAGCACCAATGGAAGCGATTTTCCAAAGCCCTGTTGGAATCATTGGAATTGTGATCATTTCGCAGGTTTTCTGGTTCTTAGGAATCCATGGTGGTTTAATTATCTCTCCAGTACGTAATCCTCTATGTATGGCAGCTGTTGCAGCTAATACTTCAGCATTGGCGGCTGGACTTACACCAAATCAGCCAGTAACAGCAGGATTCTGGATTGCATTTGTTACGGTTGGTGGCGCAGGTATGATTTTATCCTTGCTGATTGCTATCTTTATATTCTCAAAACGTTCTGATCATCGAATGATTGCAAAACTGAGTATTGTGCCTGCTATTTGTGGAATTAGTGAACCAGTTGTTTTTGGTCTTCCTCTAGTATTAAATCCTACCTTTGCTATTCCATTCATTTTCAATAGTGGAATTGCGACAGGTATAGCAATGTTAGCAACGAATATTGGTTTTATGCCTTGTAATACAGTAGATGTTCCTTTTGGAATTCCCGTGTTATTCAACGCCTTTGTTGGTCATGGATGGCAAGGTGTTGTCGTACAATTTATTATTCTAGTTGTAACAACTATTGTTTGGATCCCATTTGTACTCATGTCAAATAAAGAAGCAAAAAAATCGGAAGTAGAAAAAGAAGTATAAGAAAGAGTAGATGTTCTTTCTAATATAAAAAGATGAAGGAGAAAATTATGGCAAGATTTCCAGAAGGGTTTTTATGGGGTGGCGCAATTGCAGCCAACCAGTGTGAAGGCGCATGGAACGTCGATGGTAAAGGAATGAGTGTAGCAGATGTAGCAAGATTCAAACCTGACGTTGATAAAAAAGATTATGAAGCACAATGGAAAGTAACTCAGCAAGATATAGAAGATGCAATGCAAAGCAATGATGAAGTATATTATGCAAAGCGTCATGGTAATGATTTTTACCATCATTATAAAGAAGATATCGCATTATTTGCGGAAATGGGATTCAAAACATTACGATTATCTATTGCTTGGACACGCATTTTTCCTCAAGGAGATGAGGAAAGACCGAATGAAAAAGGATTAGCATATTATGAGGATGTATTTAAAACCTTAAAGAAATATAACATAGAGCCACTTGTTACATTATCTCATTATGAAATGCCACTCTATTTAACTCAGCAGTATGAAGGATGGGCAAGCCGTGAAGTAGTTGATATGTTTGTAAAATACGCTAAGATTTGCTTTGAACGATATAAAGGACTTGTCAAATATTGGCTTACATTTAATGAAATTGACAGTGTATTCCGTCACCCATTTACAACTGTAGGCATTTTAGAAGAACGTTATGAAAATAAAAAGCAAGAGGAAGAAGCAATTTATCAAGCACTTCATCATCAATTTGTTGCAAGCGCTTTGGCTACTAAATATGCAAAAGAAATTGATCCGGCGAATCAGATAGGCTGTATGATAACAAAGACTTTGACTTATCCAGAAACCTGTCATCCTGGTGATGTATATTTAGCACAAAAAGATAATCGATTTAATTCTCTGTATACTGATGTGCAAGTTCGTGGAGAATACCCTTTGTTTATAAAAAAAATATGGCAAGATCAGGAGTTTCATATCATATTTAAGGAAGGAGATGAAGAGATATTAAAAGCTCATACCGTTGATTTTATCTCTTTTAGCTATTATATGTCCATGGTGCAGAGTATCCATGCAAAAGAAAGAGAAAAAGTTGGAGGTAATTTAACCAAGGGTGTAAAAAATCCGTATTTACCTATTACAGAATGGGGTTGGCAAGTTGATCCAAAGGGTTTGCAAATTTCTTTGATTGATTTATATGATCGTTATCAAAAACCGTTATGGATAGTTGAAAATGGTTTAGGATATATAGAAACCTTAAATCAGAATAATACGGTTATAGACGATTATCGAATTGATTATTTTAAAGAACATTTTGAAGCGATTGCGGAAGCCATTAAAGATGGTGTTGAGGTAATGGGATATACCTCATGGGCATGTATTGATTTAGTGAGTGCTTCAACATCACAAATGAATAAGCGTTATGGTTTCATTTATGTAGATTTAGATGATTATAATCAAGGTACATTAAAGAGGTATAAGAAAAAATCCTTTGATTGGTATAAAAAAGTGATTTCTACAAACGGTGAAGATATAAATTAATGCAATGATAAGATAAAATCTTATCATAATAAAAGTAGCGCATTCATAATTGTTGCTATACAAAAAAGAGGAAAATGATTTCAAAATATCATTTTCTTTTTATTTTCTATACTCATCACTTGTTTTTAAACTATATATGAGTTATAATAACACTGCCAGTTTTAGAAATCAGTCAATAAGACTGATGAAAAGGGATGAAGCGCCACCTTCATCCCTTTTAGACGTTTAGGAGTACCAGTTTTGGAACAAAGTTACAGTGTAGAATCCCTCTCCCTATTCCCCCAAATAGCCCAATCTTTGCAGAATCAGACTATTTTTTTCTTTTACTGTTTTTCAGTACAAGATTGACGATCATCCAAACTAGCATTAGAACGATACAAGTCAGTTCTTCTACTAGGTAAAGAATAAACCATTCACTCATGAACTTGATCTCCTTTGTTCCTTTTTCCAGCACGTATGTATACTCGTACCATAAAATGACCTCCTATATATATAAATACGTAAAACAGGTACGAAAATCCTAAATTATTTTTATTTTTTTTAAAATTTTATTGAAAAGACAATAAATTCTTAAGCTCTATTACAAAGCACTTTACAAAATTTTAGAAACACAGCTACAAAACATTTGAAAGAACTAAGAAGAAGGTTTTGCAGTTAGTGAAAAAAATCACCTACTACTTGTTTTCAAACTATATATGAGCTATAATAACAATGCCAGTTTTAGAAATCAGTCAATGAGACTGATGAAAAGGGATGAAGCGCCACCTTCATCCCTTTTAGACGTTTAGGAGTACCAGTTTTGGAACAAAGTAACAGTGTAGAATCCCTCTCCCAATTCCCCCAAATAGCCCAATCTTTACAGAATCAGACTATTTTTTTCTCTTACTGTTTTTCAGTACAAGATTGACGATCATCCAAACTAGCATTAGAACGATACAAGTCAGTTCTTCCACTAGGTAGAGAATGAACCATTCACTCATGAACTTGATCTCCTTTGTTCCTTTTTCCAGCACGTATGTATACTCGTACCATAAAATGACCTCCTATATATATAAATACGTAAAACAGGTACGAAAAACCTAAATTATTTTTATTTTTTTTAAAATTTTATTGAAAAGACAATAAATTCTTAAGCTCTATTACAAAGCACTTTACAAACTACAAAACATTTGAAAGCACTAAGAAGAAGATTTTGCAGTCAGTGAAAAAAATCACCTTACTACTTGTTTTCAAACTATATATGAGCTATAATGACAATGCCAGTTTTAGAAATCAGTCAATAAGACTGATGAAAAGGGATGAAGGTGGTGCTTCATCCCTTTTAGACGTTTAGGAGTACCAGTTTTGGAACAAAGTTACAGTGTAGAATCCCTCTCCCAATTCCCCCAAATAGCCCAATCTTTGCAGAATCAGACTATTTTTTTCTTTTACTGTTTTTCAGTACAAGATTGACGATCATCCAAACTAGCATTAGAACGATACAAGTCAGTTCTTCTACTAGGTAAAGAATGAACCATTCACTCATGAACTTGATCTCCTTTGTTCCTTTTTCCAGCACGTATGTATACTCGTACCATAAAATGCCCTCCTATATATATAAATACGTAAAACAGGTACGAAAATCCTAAATTATTTTTAATTTTTTTAATAATTACTGAAAAGTATTTGTATTAGGCAATGTTTTGATAGAAATTACATGTTTCTTGTTTAAAAGAATAATGAAACTATGATTTTCACTTCTCGATATAGAAATTTCACAAAGTTTAAGTTTTGTTACTACATGAATTTTGTTATAATAGTAGATGCTGGAGGGATCGTATGTCTAAATTATTCCAAAAAGATGACTTTTTCAAAGCAATGCAGCAACAAGGCATTGCTGTTTCTGATAGGCAGAAAGAACAATTTCATCAATATGCAAAGATGCTAGTTGAATGGAATGAAAAAATGAATCTTACTGCTATCACTGATGAAGATGAAATTTATGAGAAACATTTTCTAGATTCGATCCTACCTTCTTTTGATATGAATATAAAAGGAAGCTTCTGTGACGTAGGGGCAGGAGCTGGTTTTCCAAGCATTCCTTTAAAAATTATGTATCCTGATCTTCAGGTAACGATTGTGGAAACACTTGGAAAACGTGTGAATTTTTTAAATGCATTATGCAAAGAATTGGATATCAACGTAGATTGTGTACATGCTCGAGCAGAAGATTATGCAAAAGACCATAGAGAAAGTTTTGATTTTGTTAGTGCAAGAGCAGTAGCAAATTTACCTGTATTAAGTGAATTATGTATTCCGCTTGTGAAATTGGATGGTTATTTCATCGCAATGAAGGGTGCGAATGGTGATGAGGAATTACTGCTTGCTGAAAAAGCAATCACTTTACTCGGATGTAAAGAAGTACAAAGAAATCATAAACAGCTAAGTGATGGTTCTAAAAGAGTTAATTTTGTATTTCAGAAAATAAAACCTACACCAAAGAAATATCCTCGTGCATTTGCACAGATCAAGAAGAATCCCTTATGAGGAGGAATAGTATGAAAGAGTCAAAAATGATATCTATCGACTTGATAGAGCCTAATCCATATCAACCACGTTTAGAATTTAATGATGATGCATTAATGGATCTTGCTCAATCAATTAGAGAAAATGGATTGATACAACCGTTAACTGTGCGAGAAGTCGATGGGACATATCAAATTGTCGCAGGTGAAAGAAGATTTCGAGCAATGAAATTAAATGGGGCTGTTGAGGTTCCGGCAATCATTATGGATGCTGATGAAATTCAGATGGCAGAAATGGCTTTGGTAGAAAATATTCAAAGAGAGAATTTGAGTGCAATTGAAGAAGCAAAATCCTATGTGGAAATCATGAAATATGCGGGAATCAATCAATCTCAATTAGCTTTGCGTGTAGGAAAAAGCCAATCCAGTATAGCAAATAAAATACGCTTACTGAATTTGAATGAAGAAGTACAAAATGCTGTTAGTGCCAAAGACATTAGTGAGCGCCATGCAAGAGCGTTGCTGGGGCTTGATGAAGAGAAACAAAAAAAGGCATTGAAAAAAATAGTTAAAAAGAGTTTAACAGTTGCGCAAACAGAGAAAATGTTAAAGGAAGAAGCACAACCAAAAGGTAGCAAGAAGAAAGTCATGTTGAAGGGTATTAGTCGTAATTTAAAGATTGCAATTAATACAATACATCAAGCTGTTGCTATGGTTGAGCGAGCTGGAAATACAGCAGAGATACAAGAACAGGAAACGGAAGATGATGTGATTATCACGATCCGCCTGCCAAAATAAGAGAGGTAAGATTCTATGGGAAAGATCATAGCAGTATCCAACCAGAAGGGCGGCGTTGGGAAGACAACAACTTCGATCAATCTAGCTGCGGGTTTGGGATACTTAGGTAATAAGGTTTTATTAGTAGATTTTGATCCGCAAGGAAATGCAACACAAGGTGTAGGCGCAGAAGTTGGAGAAGATAAACTTTCTGTTTATAACCTCATCATGGAAGATTATGAAGTTGATGATGTAAAAGAAAAATTAAGTTCTCCACCAATCGATATCGTTCCGGCTAATATATCACTTGCAGGAGCTGATTTGCAGATGGTCAAGTTTGAGGTAGGAAAAGAAGAATTATTAAGAAATAAGCTGATCAAAGTAAAAGATGCTTATGACTACATCATTATTGACTGTCCGCCAAGTCTAGGGTTATTGAATACCAATGCTTTGACAGCCGCAGATTCTGTCATTATTCCTGTACAATGTGAATATTATGCCTTAGAAGGAGTTACACAGCTTTTATTGACCATACGTCTTGTACAACAATTGTTCAATAAAGATTTAAAAATTGAAGGTGTTGTATTGACCATGTATGATGCACGTACCAAACTAAGTGTTGAGGTACAACAAGAGGTACGTCAGCATTTTAAAGATAGAGTATATAAGAATTACATACCTAGAAATGTTAAGCTAAGTGAAGCACCAAGCCGTGGCATGTCAATCTTTGAATATGATGTGCGATGTGAAGGAGCGAAAGCCTATGCAGGCTTAGCAAATGAAATTTCTAAGATGAATAAAAAGAAAAAATAAGGAGGTTGTACTATGGCAAAAAAGGATAGTGCGCCAAGACTTGGAAAAGGACTTGCCGCTATTTTTGGTGAAGATGTCAACGACGTATTGGAAGATATTCAACAGGGAAAAACAGATGAGCATGCGAAAGATAAATTTGAAGTAGCTGTTGATGAAGTAAAACCAAATCCATATCAGCCTCGTAAAAATTTCGATGACGAAAAAATACATGAACTAAGCGAGTCCATCAAGCAACATGGGGTATTCACACCGATTTTGGTAAAGAAAGCCATAAAGGGATATGAATTAATTACCGGGGAACGACGTCTTCGTGCTAGTAAGTTAGCTGGATTAAAAAAGATACCGGCAATTCTAATGGAATTAGACGATCAACAAATGATGGAAATCGCCTTGTTGGAAAATATACAGCGAGAGGATCTAAATGCAATTGAAGAAGCTCAAGGGTATGAGAAGCTGATTAAAAAGCTTAATTATACACAGGAAGAATTGGCACAGCGAATTGGAAAATCAAGAGAGCATGTTGCTAATATGCTTCGACTGTTAAAACTTCCTAAGAAAGTACAGAATTATGTTGTAAACGGTGAATTAAGTATGGGACATGTTCGTGCATTGCTTGGTTTGAAGGATAGTACTTTGATGGATGAGGTTGCCCATAAAGCAATAGCATCTCATATGAGTGTACGTGCAGTAGAAGCGTTAGTAAAGGAATTAAATGAGCCGAAAGAGAAACCTGAACCAAAGCCAAAGGATATTCATCTAGGTCAGGTGGAAGAGCGCTTGCAATCTAGATTTCAGACCAAAGTTAAAGTAGATGAAAAACAAATCGTGATCAAATATGAAGGAAATGATGATTTGAATCGTCTATTAGAAATGTTAGGTGGAATTGAGGAAGAAATGTAATCTTCCTTTTTTTTGAATTATGATGAAATATGTGATTTTAAAATAAAGCTTTACTTCTCATCTTTCTGTGTTATACTTAGAAAGTAATAAAAAGCAAAATAACTATGATTCACATAACATGTAAATTGTAATTATCTCTCAGATCTATCAATTTACATTTATGTGATTTTTTATATCTTGAGTGGCTTCTTATACATTATAAGGAGGTACTAATATGAGTACAGGAAAAGTAAAATGGTTTAATGCAGACAAAGGATTTGGATTTATCACAGGAGATACAGGAAAAGATATCTTCGTACATTATTCAAATGTCAATGGTAGTGGATTCAAATGTTTAGAAGAAGGCCAAAGTGTTAGTTATGATATCGTTGCAGGTGATCGTGGAGATCAAGCTTCTAACGTATCTGTTATCTATTAATTAAAAAGATTGCCCACTCTTAAGAGAATGGGCTTTTTTTTGTTTGTTTATGAGCGATAAATTGAAGCAGTTGAACGGTGGCATCCATCGACTCTTTTTGAAAGAGTTCACAAGCGAATAATTCTGGCGCAATTCTGTCAAAATTGACTAATAATTCTGGGTAAGCTGTTGATATGTATGCTCTACATTCTGTTTGATTCATAGGGTTTCCTCCATCATTTCGCAAATCATTTATATTATAAAGTAAGACAAAGGCATTTTATGTAGAAAATTGTAGGAAGATTCTGAAATTTTCTGAAAAATTTATTTATGTTTCATAATCTAAGAAAATATTCTTCATATAGAATACTTTCTTTTTTTTGCTTGAATAACTAAACATAGTGTACTATTATTAATGTACAATATATAACTAATTCTAAATTACCTAAATTTTCCATTGTGAATGATGGAGTGGTTTTATATCATTGTAAATGGTTTTTTGTCGTAAAAATGTAGGAAAGTACTATTATGGCTAGTAACCGAAATAATGAAAAAAAGAAGCCTTTTTTCTATAATGCAGATGGAGTACGTCAAGTGACTGGGAGGAGTAGTTATGAAACATGTGAATAGAAAGCAAGTAAATGTTCAGTTAAAAAAAATGTTATCAAAAACCTTTATTTACGCTTATGGTGTAGATGAATGTGGAAAATCAACAGCAATCAAAAAGTATCTGAAAAATGATAAGCACATTAATTATCAATGGTTCAAATTAAGAGAGCAGGAAAAAAAAGAAGATATCTGGAAAACGATTTATATTAAGATAAAAGATCGATGTGGATTTAGCGAAAGGATGAAGAATTATCCTATAGAAGAAGAACAACTTAGGGAATATGCAAAATGTTTTAAAGGGGGAGAAGCACCATTTGTTTTGGTGTTTCAGGGGGGCGGGGAAGAAAACATTCATGAATTATTGGATTTGTTTTGGGAGCTTTCCTCTCATGGGAAAGGTATCTTAAAGATTATATTTATTCATACAAGGGTACCGGGAAAAAAGATGTTAAAATATGTTCAAAAAGGAAGAGGATCTATATTAAATCAATCAAACTTTTTGTTTCAAGCATCGGAAATTGATATCTTTTATAAGAATTTAAAACAAGAACATTCAGCAAAAGATGTGGAAATCTGTTACCAAATCTGTGCCGGATGGGTTGCGGCTATGAAATGTATCCCAATCAAACAGATGCCGAATGTTCCAATCAATGGGGTAAGAGATTTGATGGAAAAGATATTGTTAGAGAACTTTTCTCCTAAACAAATCATTTCACTTATGAAAATATCTTTTTTAAAGACATTTGAACTTGATCAGGTTTATTATCTGACAAAAGACAAAGGTTTAACCGTTAAAATCGTTTCCTTAGGTGAGAGTAATTTTATTTTTCAGGAGGGGGAAGGTTATGAAACATTTCATATTCTTCCATTATTTCGTAAATTGTTAGTTCAAAAGTTAAATGCCAGTAGGATCAATCGTCAGGAATTGAATCGTATGCATTTACAATGGCTTATTCAAAAGGGAAAATATTTAGAATCCCTTGAATTTGCGTTTGAAGTGAATGATAGCGATATGATGCTTTTCATACTATCTAAATATCCTGATGCCATGTATTATGATCTAAGACCTAAATTAATGCAAGCAATCTATGAAGAATTACCAATGGAAAAACTATTAAAACATGTATTTGTATTTATGCAAGTTATGGGTGATTATTTATTGGCAATTAATCCGCAAAAAGGGTTAGAAATGTTGAATCAAATACAACTTCATATTGAAAGCATGGAAGCCGGTGAGACACGAAATGCTTTGTTAGGAGAGTTAGAATTATTTTTAGGTTATGCGGCTTATAATAATTTATATGATATGTGTGCACATTTCAAAAAAGCATACTCTTATATTTATCCCAATGTTTCAGTGATATCAAAACCGGATATGGTAGTATCTTTTGGAAGTCCTCATGTATTATATCAATATTTGATTAAACCGGGAGATTGTGAACATTTGATATCTTTCATGGAAAGAGAAATCAAGTATTATGCAGATATCACGCAAGGATTGAATACTGCTATCGATATACAAAGCAGAGCAGAATATGAATTGGAAAAAGGACAGTATGCAAATGCAAGAATGCTTGCGGAAAAAGCATATCATAGCGCTTTTTCATATGAGATACATTATATGTGTGTTTGTTCGATGTTTACATTGGGAAGAGCCAGTATTCTTGCCCATGATGAACAGAATTTCACAAAGGTTCTTCATCTTCTAGATAAAGAGAAAGAACGTAGTAGGAATGTATTTTTGAATAAAGAAATAGAAAGTGCATTATCTTATTTGTTAGCATTACAGCCTACCAATGTAATGAAGGCGAAGGATGTTATGGATCCAAATATCGAGATAGAAGTGATCGATGCTGCACATCATTCTTTTTCCTATATTGCGCAAGGACAAGTTTTTATATATCATGACAAATTTGATAAACTCTATACCTTATCTCAGAAGATGAAATTGTTTTATCAAAATCAACATCATGTATTTGGTGATATTTATACCGATCTTTATGAATCCATCGCTTTGTATTATATGGGAAAAGAAAAAGAAGCAGCGGCATGTATGGCTTCTGCATTAAATCATTGTATCAAGGATAAAATAACGACGCCTATCGTAGAACAGGGTTCTCGGGTATTAGACATTTTACATTTATTACCACATAGTAAACAGATCGAGAAAATAGAAAAAGAAATACAAACCTTTATCCAATTCAAGGTATTTCATTTCAATGAAAAAGAGCTTCAAATTTATTTGATGCATAAGAAAGGCTATAGTAGATCAGCAATCGCAGACGAAATGGATATGTCCATTTATGCAGTAAAATATTATTTACAAAATATCAAAAAAAAGACAAATAGTAGACGGGTTCCTTCACTATTAGAACAACATGATATATAAAGAAAAGAAGGGTTCAGGTTCAGATGAAATCTGAATCTTTTTTTGTAGGAAAATGCAAGGTATTTATGAAAATGGCTAGTAACCAAAAATTTGTATGTGTGAGAATTGTTGTTTTATAATGTGACAGAAATCAAACACTAAAACGGTTACAAAAAGGATGATGTTGCGGTTATGAGACAAAATGGAATGTTGAAAAAAAGATTATGGCGGTTTTGTTCTGTTATTGGTATTACGATGGTAATCACCAGTGGTTGTTCCACGGATAGAATGAACGCTGATATCACCATGGAAAACAGTAAGTTAGATACATTAAGTTTTGATGAATTATCACAGAAAATATCTGATAAGAATGATTTTATATTAATGGTAACACAAGAAAATAGCACTGATAGTGATTTAATGCGTCGAACACTAGTAGCATATTTTAGAGAAAGGGATGTCGTTCCCATATATGAATTGAAGCTCAATGAGCAAGGTGATCGAGTAGAGGATGCAAGTCAAGCTTATTTGAAATTTCAAGACATCGTGCCACATTTTAGTGGAAGCGTACCTCAATGCTTTTATTATAAAGATGGCAAAGTGGAAAAAACAATCAATGGTGCAGTGAGTGAAATCAGTTGGCAAAATTTCATGATCGAATGTGGACTCATTGATGGGGATGTCATTGAGGATACCAAAATAACCTATACCATCACAGAAGAAAATTTGAAAAAGGCTTCTTTAAATGATGTAGCGAGTATCTTGCGAAATTCAAAAAGTGCTTATGTATATTATGCCAAAGAAGATCGATATAATGAAGCGTTTTCTAAGAAATTAAGTGAGATCGCAAAAGAACAAAATATCACCATCATGTTGTTGAAGGAAAAAGATATCGTTTTACCTGATGATGAAGAAGAAAGTGTGAAAGCACAAGAGGATATCAGTCTCTTGAATCTTGAAATGAACCTTAATTTTTCACCTTGTCTTTATTATCTGGATGAGGGAATTTCAAAATCTATATTAAAAGATAACGTCGATAGAGAGGAGATTGTGTCATGGCTTGCAAAGCACCCATTGAGCAATTAAATGAAGAAATATACGCAATCAAAAGAAGGCAAAAAAGAATGGAGCATTTATCTGAGTATATCGAAGTACTTGAAAAACGAAATCTTTTCTTGATTCGATCCTGCAATATGATATTGATCATGCTATTCTTTCTGTTCCTTACTGCACAGTTTTTCACAGCATCTGTTGGGTTTGGCACAGCGCAATTACAACAACTGATAACAAGTATGGCAACCATTGGTAAATGGCCTATTGCGGTTATTATCATATTTCTATATGCCTATGCAAATGTCATGGAAGAAGGGGTGAAAACATGAAAAT
>NZ_JBEQZJ010000061.1:0-16006 GCF_045223415.1 Hoskinsella mucinilytica
TCACTAGAAAATCCAAAGAAAAAAGCCAAAAGTTATCTAAGATGAACATTTTGGCTTAGAAGACATTATAAAAATTGATGATCAAAAAGGTAAATCTTCAGGATCAAATCCTGATTCCCATTGTTCAACTTTCTTTTCTTTATTATGCCAAATCATTACACCATGGCATTTTGGACATTCAAGCAGTATTTCGTATTTTTTTGTTTTGCGATTATAGGTTGCCAATTCGTCTGCGATTTCTTCTTCCGCCCATTCTTCATACCCACACCTTTTGCATTTCATTTTAATATATTCCGTTTCCATCAACATTGTTTTTCTCCTAGGGAACATAACATTCCAAAAATTCCATGTAATGTCCACACTTACATAATAAAGGATCATGATGAAAAGTATGTATGAGAAAATCTCGCCAATTTTTTTTGAAAAGAGAAGTACGAAAAAGTCGCTGCGTCATAACCTTAACAAGTGCTCTGGCTTTTTTCTTTACCGAAGCATATACGCCATAATAGCGAATCATTTTAAATTGATCATCAGGAACATGAAGAATGAGCTTCTTCATAAAATCGATGACAGATTCGCAGACATCTACTCTTACACCATCCTCGTGACGCTCATACCAATAGGATACAGTCTTATTGACGGGATCATAATCCGTTATGCGAGATTGAGCCATTACAGGTCTACCTACATATCTTACAACATAATCAACGGTATCATCAACATTTTTATATTTTGTGGGAGGAGCATAAACATAAAAACCATTATCATACTTTTTATAAAGGATATTGGTAATCTTTTTAAGCATCAATTTATATTTATCCCCAATATGATCTCTTAAGGCATATAAAAGAGTAGTCATCCAACGTTTACGCAGAGCAGTATAAGAAATAAATTTTAAGCGATGAAAAACATTGGCATCATCAACATAGCCATCTGCAAGAAGAATGTGGACATGTGGATTCCATTTTAGATCACGACCGAATGTATGGAGGGTGATGATGAAGGCAGGCTTAAAATGGTCATCTTTCTTACCAAAGGAATCAAAAATATGATTGAGAGTATCAGCAGCGGCAGAAAACAAAAGATTCAGCAGCTTTCTGTCGTATTGAAAAAACTGGCGAAGCTTTTCAGCAATCGTGAGAACAACATGCCGATGCGGACAATCTAGAACAATTGATTTAATGGTGTCAGCACGTTGAGCAGCATATTTGACACCACAAGAATTGCAAAACTTAGACTTACAAGAATGAGGAACGATCTTAAAGTCATGGCAATGCGGACATTCAAAAAGAGAAAAACCAGCCTCAGGAGTTCTGCATTTGACCATACGTTCTACATTAGAAAAGACACAAGAACGAAGAGGTTTTTGAATGATTTCAGAGTCTTCAAGTAACTCTTGAAAATGATTTGTAAAGATGTTTTGGATAATATTTTTATCAAGATCAACAAAGTCATCAGCACAAAGCAGACCGAGCTTTTTCATCATCATTTCAGAAGCCAAAAAAACACCACCAATCGTATGATTCTATTATACAATATTGGCAGTGTTTTCGCATTCGTCAGTTAACATGTCCGCTAGGACATTTTTTCACCTTATGAAATTACCTCAATACTATATACGAAACAATGTTTTGTATGATACAATAAACTAGCTTGCATCCTGATGCAAGGGCGTCACATGCATGAAAGGAAACATCAATGTCACAATCAACAAATGAAAAATGTATTTATATATTACTAACAAAATTTACAGATACTGCGTCTAAAGCAATTCGAGGGCTTACAAGATCAACCTATACGCATGCCTCTATTGGAGTAGATGATCAGCATGAAGAATTTTATAGCTTTGTCACGAATGGATTTCGTAAAGAACAATTTCATCGATTCTCTAAACATCGTAGAGTGGAAACCGCTTGCCGATTGTATAAGATTCATGTTTCTGATGAATTGTATGATGAAATATGTATCATTTTAAAACGACATGAAGCCTGTGCTCCTTATTATAAATATAGCAAGTTGGGTGTTGCTTTGTGTTTATTACATATCGGACATAAGATACGTCATCGTTATTTTTGTTCGCAATTTGTCGCAGAGATTTTACAGACCAGTGAGATCATTCAGACAAAGAAATCTAGTTCCTTATATTTACCGGATGATTTTATGAATATGAGGGAGCTGGATTTATGTTATTGCGGTAATCTTGACGGCATGCTTCAATTAGCCTATTAAAGGAAATCAATTCATGATTTCCTTTTTTCCTGTTAGATTGATTCTTGATAAATTAAGGGTTACAATAGTATTGGTAAAGAAGAGGAGAAAAAGGATATGGAAAAAGCAAAAGTTTATTTTACAGATATGCGTGCATTGCCGGGTACTAACTTACCCCAAAAGCTGAATAAGTTGGTAAGAGTTGCCGGAATCGGTAACATTGATTTTGAGAAAAAAATGGTAGCTATCAAAATCCATTTCGGAGAGCCAGGTAATTTATCTTATCTAAGACCGAATTATGCAAAGGTCATTGTGGATGTGGTAAAATCACTTGGCGGTATGCCGTTTTTAACTGATTGTAATACCTTATATGTAGGAAGAAGGAAAAATGCTTTGGATCATTTAGAAGCAGCTTATGAGAATGGCTTTTCTCCGTTTTCTACAGGTTGTCATGTGATCATCGCCGATGGTTTAAAGGGTACGGATGATGTGGAAGTACCTGTGGTAAATGGTGAAATGTGTAAGACAGCGAAAATCGGTCGTGCCATTATGGATGCGGATGTGTTTATCACATTGAGTCATTTCAAAGGACATGAGTGTACGGGATTTGGTGGTTGTTTGAAAAATATCGGTATGGGTTGTGGTTCTAGAGCTGGGAAAATGGAACAACATAAATCAGGTAAGCCTAGTGTAGATCATGATATTTGTACCGGTTGTCATATGTGTTTTAAAAATTGTGCGCATGGTGCCATCAGTTTTGATGAACAAAATCATGCGACGATCGATCATGATCGTTGTGTAGGTTGTGGAAGATGTATGGGAGCTTGTAATTTTGACGCAATCTATAATGAAAATGATAGTGCAAATGATGATTTGAATAAAAAAATTGCGGAATACAGTAAAGCAGTTGTAGATGGAAGAGATAACTTCCATATCAATTTGGTCATAGATGTATCTCCATATTGTGATTGTCATGCGGAGAATGATGCGCCGATATTACCGGATGTAGGTATGTTTGCGAGCTTTGATCCTGTGGCATTAGATCAAGCCTGTGCTGATGCTTGTAATGCACAAACCCCTATGCCAAATAGTCTATTAGATGATCAACTTCATAAGGAACATTTCCATGATCATCATGATCATTTTACAAATACAACACCTGAAACAAATTGGAAAGTATGCTTAGAGCACGCTGAAAAAATTGGTTTGGGTACTAGAGATTATGAATTGATCGAAGTAAAATAGAATGTAATATAAACAACATTTATACGGAAAGTATAGATGTTGTTTTATATTTGACAAGAAATTACACGTTTAATGTTGTATTTATTTCATTAGGCATAAAATATTGTATGTAATTGACAGGAAAAGAGCAAGCATTGTTTTTGATGGAAAGATATGCAGTTGATGAATTTCATATCATGAAAGATCTTATTCGAAAATAGGATGGAGATTACGAAATAAAATCTCGGTTTTTTTTGTTTAATCGTCACTCGTTGTTTTGCTTCTTGACAAATCGTAAATGTAGTACCATGATGAAATTGGTAAAAGAGAGGGAGTATGATTGCAGAAACCGGAGAAATGATTGATTTCAGTCGATTAGGTGGTCAAATTTCATAAGATGAATGGAAAAAAGAAAGACAATTAGAAAGACTTCAAGATGATGATTATACAGCCGTTGTTAATAAGTATGAAGATGATATCGATATAGAAAAAGGAAAAACATATCTTGTGTTCTTGGATCATACATTTGCACAGGAAGAAAATGAGTATGCAATTACTGGTTTTGCATATGGGTTGCGAGAAGTAAAAGATGCAGACATTCAAACAAGGAGTGCAGAGGTGATGGTGAAAAATAATGTTACTGGAAAATATGAAGCACTGTCAAAGGTTGTCGTGTTGGATTGATATTCATACAATCAAAGCAATAAGGTCTTTATGACACCATAACTTATTATAGTTTAAATAGAAATTTATCAATTTGCTATTGCCAAAGTCTTTCGCCTGTGTTTTAATATAAGAGCCTTTTTATCAAGAGTTGGGTTAGAGAGTTAGCTCGTAGCCCACGCCAACCTGTACAATGCATTGTATAAGGTGGTACTGCTAACATCGATAAGAGAAATAACAATGACTTAGATTGCCTTCTCTTATTGAGGAGGCTTTTATATGTAGAAGGAGAAACGGACATGAAGGATTTTTTATTTACAAGTGAAAGTATTACAGAAGGACACCCAGACAAGATCTGCGATCAGATTGCGGATAGCATCTTAGATGAAGCATTGCGTCAAGACCCGGAAAGTAAGATGGCAGTAGAGGCTACCATCAAAGATGACTTCGTTTTGATTTACGGAGAAGCAAACACAAAAGCCAGTATCGACTATGAGAAGATTGCCAAAGATGTCATCAAGGATATCGGTTATCAAGAAGATTACAGTGTAATGATCAAGGTGAATAAGCAATCAACTGAAATCAATCAAGCGGTTGTATGGGAAGATGGAGAAATCGGTGCAGGTGATCAGGGAATCATGTTTGGCTATGCCTGTGATGATACAGAAAACTATATGCCGGCAGCGATTGAGTATGCACATAAACTAGCAAAGCAATTAAGTGATGTACGTAAAAAAAGTGATATTTTATTACCTGATGGAAAAACACAGGTAACGGTAGAATATGAAAATGGTAAGATCAAACGTATTGATACGATCGTCGTATCTACTCAGCATATTGCCGGGGTTTCTCAAGAAGAAATCGCAGCCTTGGTAATGAAAGAAGTGATCAATCCTGTGATCAATGAAGATCTGGTTGATGATAATACCATTTATTTGATCAATCCAAGTGGTTCTTTTGTTGTTGGTGGATCTTTTGGTGATAGTGGTACGACAGGAAGAAAAATTGTATGTGATACTTATGGAGGAATGGGAAGAATCGGTGGTGGTTGTTTCTCAAGTAAAGATCCAAGTAAGGTAGATCGTAGTGCTGCCTATTATTGTCGTTATGTAGCGAAAAATATCGTTGCGGCCCATCTTGCGGAAAAATGTGAGGTTCAGGTTGCCTATGCAATTGGTAAAGTGAAACCTGTTTCTATTATGGTAGATACCTTTGGTACCGGTACAAAAAGCGATGCTGAGATTTTAGATATCATCAAAGAAAACTTTAGCTTTGAAGTAAAAGATATCATTGAAGAACTGAATTTGAAACAACCTATTTACAAACAAACAGCATGTTACGGTCATTTTGGAAGACCGGAATTCGCATGGGAAAAACTAATTGATTTGAACTATTAGTATCATATGAAGTGATGCCTTATCCTTATGGATAGGGTTTTATTTTGCATTCTTCTCAAATTTGTATATAATCTTGTTATAGAAAGAGGGATAGAAATGAAACCAACCATCAAAACATGGATATTAACAGAACTTACAGATAAACAAAAACAACAGATACCGGAAATATTTGATGTTATCTATCAGCCTACGATAGAAAATGATGTACTTCAAGAGATGGAAGTAATTGTAGGAAGACCACCGATTGGGCAATTACCTTATGCGAAATCATTGAAATGGCTTCAATTGGATAGTGCAGGAAGTGAACAATATTGTGTAGAAGGATTACTTCCAAAAGATTGTCTTTTAACAAATGCCACAGGTAGCTTTGGATTAACCATCAGTGAATACTTGATTTGTACGATTTTAATGTTGATGCGTAATATGAATCTTTATATTAGGAATCAGCTAACGCATACTTGGCAAGTAGAGGGACCAATCTATTCTATCTATGGGTCAACGTTTTTAATTGTCGGTACCGGAAATTTAGGGTTAGAATTCGCAAAACGAATCAAAGCCTTAGGAGGAACCACGATTGGAATCAAAAAGCATGTAGAAGAGGTTCCTTATTTTGATGAGGTTCATCCAATGTCTGATATGGAACAATTGTTACCGAAAGCAGATGTTGTTGTTATGGCACTACCTAGTACTGCTTCTACAAAAGGATGTTTTCATACAGAATATTTTGATCTTATGAAAACAAATGCGATTTGGGCTAATGTGGGTAGAGGTGATGTTGTGCAAACTATGGATGTATATCATGCAGTAAAAAATAAACATATATTAGGAGCAATTCTAGACGTTTGCGAAGTAGAACCGATTCCTAAAGAGCATCCAATTTGGCAAGAAGAAAATATCATCATCACACCACATATTTCAGGGACTTTTCAATTACCGAAAACAAAGGATATCTTTGTGGAATTATTGATAAATAATATGAAAGCATATGATCAAAATGAAACCTTAATAAACATGGTAGATGTAAAAGAAGGATATCGAAGCTATGATTTGAAGAAGTCATAGTTTTTTTCTTTTGTTTGATGTTCATAGATTATGATTCGAATATAGAATAGCTGACAATATCATAAATTTTAAAAAAAGGGTCTTGGAATGCGCTTTCATGTGTGTTATACTTTAGATGCAAGTGGTATAGACCACTTCAAAATATAGGTTATTTAAAGGAGATGTTCAAATATGGAACAGACATTGAAAGAAACGAAATCCATCAGAGTGAAATGGTATTATAAGATTTTCGCTAAGTTGGATAATGAAAAGACAACAGTAGATACGACAAATCGTGTGTTTGCTTATATCATCGACTGGGTGTTAGGTACATTTGTAACTGCCTTTCCAACTGTGTTTATGTATATGTCATTGACGAAGTCTACTGAAGTTAATCAGAATCTTCTAACGTTTCCTTCTTATTATGGTTTCATCGCAGGTGGATTGAGCCTTCTATTTGCGTTGTTCTATTATGTATATGTTCCGCTAAAAGTTCACAAGGGACAGACGTATGGGAAAAAGTTCATGGATATCAAAATCGTGAAGTTAGACGGTAGTGATGTTGATGCTAAGACTATGTTGAAAAGAGAAGCATTGGGACGTTTCATTTTAGAAGCTAGTTTAGTATCTATCGGTGGATATCTGTTCCAGTTAGTTACGTTGGCAACACAAATTGATCTTGTGATGCCACTTACTTGTGTGAGTGCAGTATTATGTATTCTTTCTATGCTATTGGCGATAAAGAGTGATTCAAAACGTATGTTACATGACTATATTGGTAAAACAAAACTAGTTACCGTGGAGAAACAGAATTAAACTTCTGTTTCTTTTTCGTTTCATATGGTATTTATTTAGAAATATAGTAAAATAAGGACGTGAGAAAGAGGGTACTGGTATGAAAAGAAAATTTTTGTTTTTTGATATTGATGGAACGTTGACAACTGGTGGTATGGAAAGCTTTATTCCTCAATCAGCAAGAGATACGTTACAAGCGTTAAGAAAGCAAGGGCATGTTGTAGCGATTGCGACTGGGAGACCTTATGCGATGAGTAAGGATGTTGCTAAAGATTTAGGAATCGATTCTTTTATTTGTAATGGGGGCAATACGGTGATTTTCGAAGGAAAGAAGATCATCAATGAACCTTTGAATCAAGATCATGTGAAGGAACTGTTAAGAGAATGTATTCAATATGGATTTCCTTATTGCATCTCTCAACGTGATGATTTTTATTTTTTAACACAGGATATGTCTAAGCTACCGGATTTTCAAAATGATTTTATAAAGGGATGGTTAAAGGAAGAGGCTTTTGATCCCGAACAACTTACCCAGGTGAAACGTCTGATGGTATTTGTAAATGAAGAGGAACAAAAGAAATTGACACAGTTTCAAGACCTTGTGCCACAGCGATATGAGAAAGAATTTGTTATGATCGAACCGGATGATAAATTCAAAGGAATCAAGAAGTTAATGGAAACATTACAGCTCCCTTTACAGGATGTTGTTGTGTTTGGTGATGGCGAAAATGATATCAAGATGTTTCAACAATCACCGATGTCTATTGCTGTCGGTAATGCAATTGATGAATTAAAGAAGCTTGCGACTTATGTCACAGCGAGAAGTGATGAAGACGGTATCCAAAAAGCATGTCTTCATTTTGGTTGGGTAAAAGAAGAAGATTTTATGTAACTTATTCCACATCATCCTTCTTTCATACATACAACAAGACTTTTACTTAAAAAAGGCTTAGGATATGTGTAAGGAGGAATGAAGATGGAATCTTATATCATAGAATATGGCGTTTTGATCGTTGTGGAATTGATTTTGTTGGTTATGGCAATTCCACTGTTGATGGGGAAAGGTGCTTTTCTAATTGCCGGTTACAATACAGCTTCCAAAGAAGAACAAAGGAAATACGATGAGAAAAAGCTTTGCAAAGCGACTGGTACGGTGTTGCTCTTATGTGATATCTTGATGGTATTACAAGCCTGTACGTTGATATCATCCACGATAACTGTCACCATATTATTTGTTGCTACTGTGATCTTATTGATTTATGGTAATATTGGCTGTAAAAAGAAATAAAAGGAGATGTTGAAATGGATTTACAACAACATAAAGAATTTTTGTGGAAATATAAATTATCTTATGGAGAAACCAGACCTAAAAAAGATGCACCGGATCAAGAGGTTTATCCGTTTTTAAATAAAATCGTGGAAACATCGTTTGATGACTGTAGTACACAGGATGTAAAGGATGCGATAGATGCATGTCAAAATGTAGAAGAAATATTTGATATCGTAAGTGATGAGTGGAAGGATACTTATTTTTTAGAAGTCAGTAATCATCTTGAACAGGATGAATTTTCTAGAATATTGAAAAAGCTATATGATCGTGTAGGGTATACTGATCAGATGTATGAAAAGACTTACGCTTTTGAAACGGAACGTGCAAATGATGAAGTGAAAGCATATCTCTATGCCCAAGGTGTAAGGAAGAAGGAGGCTTATCATGGCTGATCTAAGCTTACAAGAAATCTTGTTATCGAATCGAAGGCTGTTGATGGAAGGGGCTTTGGGAGAGCGTTTGAAACGAGAATATGGGATCAAGCTTCATGATATCGTCGCAATGGGTTCTTTGATCTATGATAAACAAGGAAGAGATGCATTGGCTGCTTTATGGAAAGAATATCTTGAGATTGCAGAAGCATACCAGTTACCATTGTTAGTAACAACACCAACAAGAAGAGCAAATAAAGAGAGAGTCAAACAAGCTGGATTTAGTGAAGATTTGATCAAAGATCATGTTCATTTTCTGAAAGAAACGATCACTTCATCCAAGGTTCCTGTGTTTGTTGGTGGTCTTATGGGATGTAAAGGAGATGCATATACGGGAAGTGGAGCATTGTCTTTGGAAGAAGCAAGAATCTTTCACGATTGGCAAGCACGTCTGTTTCAAGAAGCAGGTGCTGATTTCTTATATGCAGGTATCATGCCTACCTTGATGGAAGCATGTGGAATGGCTCAGGCAATGTCTGATACCGGATTGCCATATCTCATTAGTTTTACCATACAAAAAGATGGTAAATTGATAGATCATACTACCATCCATGATGCAATCACTTTTATTGATGAACATGTAAACGTAAAGCCGCTTTGTTATATGACAAATTGTGTCCATCCTGATATCGTTTATCAAGCAATCAAACAACCATGGAATCAAACAACGACCGTAAAAACTCGATTTTTAGGAATACAAGCAAATACTTCGGCCTTAGACTATGATCAACTGGATGCAAGTGAAGACTTAAAAACAAGTGATCCTATTACATTAGCCTGTGCTATGGAGCGTTTGAAAGAAGAAGGCTTCCGTATTTTTGGTGGATGTTGTGGTACAGATCAACATCATATGGAAGAAATCGCAAAAAGAATCATATCGTAAGGAAAGCCAGAGTAATGGCTTTTTTTCTTTTCTATTTTATCTTGACACATTTTGTTTGCCATGGTAAACTTCTGATGTTTGGTTAGCTTAAACTAACTTATGGAGGCTTTATGATAGATAAAAGATTAATGAAAGAGATGCCGCAGGCAACCAGTTATATCAAGAAACAGGTTTTTGTTCAATGGATACAGTTGCTTGCCAATATATGCTTTATATGTTTCTTTGCTTATGTTTTACAAATGATGTTTGATCATACATTTACTTCTCAACAAGCGTTTATCTCGATTGCGGGTATGGTAATTATGATCGTGATTCGTATGTTGTTGGCAAAACAAGCAGCACTGTATTCTTATCAAGCAAGTTGTGATGTAAAGGATGTTTTACGTACGAAACTATATAAAAAAATATTAGGTTTTAAGAATGCTTACACAAATCATGCCAGTACAAGTGAGCTGGTTCAATTAAGCGTTGAGGGAATTGATCAGTTGGAAACCTATTTCGGGCGTTATCTTCCACAGTTTTTCTATAGTATGCTTGCGCCTATTACTTTGTTTATCATTCTAGTATGGATGGATTGGAAAAGCTCTTTGGTACTATTGATCTGTGTCCCACTTATCCCTGCGTCCATAATCGCAGTACAAAAGTTTGCGAAAAAGCTATTGGCAAAATATTGGACAAGCTATGCGACCTTAGGTGATAGTTTTTTAGAAAATCTACAAGGATTGACTACATTGAAAGTATATCAAGCAGATGAATTCAAAAATAGAGAAATGAATAAAGAAGCTGAGAATTTCAGAAAAATTACCATGAAAGTGTTAACGATGCAATTAAATAGTGTCAGTGTCATGGATATCGTAGCTTTTGGTGGTGCGGCAATCGGCTCTATTGTAGCGATTACGTCTTATCTACATGGTACGATCAGCTTATTTGAGGTCATTTGTATTGTGTTATTATCTAGCGAATTTTTTATTCCTTTAAGAACCTTGGGATCTTACTTCCATATTGCGATGAATGGAATAGCCGCTAGCGATAAGATCTTTCGTATCTTGGATCTTCCTTGCGATACGAGTGAAAAACAAGAGTTAAATAAATCACCGATTTCAATAAAACTGGAGAATATGGACTTTTGTTATGATGAAAAAAGAGAAGTTTTACATGATATTTCCCTGGAAATAAAGGCAAATCAGTTCATTGGTATTGCCGGAGAAAGCGGTTGTGGTAAAAGTACTTTGGCGAAATTACTGGTTGGTCTTGAACAAGCATATCAAGGTTCTATCAAAATACAAGATATAGAACGTAAAGAATTGGATGATACCTCTTTTTATGATCGCATTGTTTACGTAACACATCAACCGGTCATTTTCAAAGGTACACTTTCAGATAATTTGAAACTAGCGAAAGCATCAGCAACGCCAAAAGAACTATGGGAAGTGTTGAAAAAAGTTTGTTTAGATCAATTTGTGAAGGAACAAGGTGGATTGGATATGTTACTTTTGGAAAATGGAAACAACTTATCCGGTGGACAAAAGCAAAGGTTATCTCTAGCAAGAGCATTGTTGAAGGATAGTGAGGTTTACCTTTTAGATGAAGCCAGCAGTAATATTGATGTAGAAAGCGAAAATGCAATCTTAGAAGTGATACAAGAAATGAAGCATAAGAAAACGATCATGATGATTACCCATCGATTAAGTAATCTTTCCACATGTGATCAGATTTATGTGATGAAGCAGGGAACTATCATCGAACAAGGAACGCAAAAAGAATTGATGAAGAAGGAAGGCTACTACGCACAATTATATAAAGAACAGGAAGCATTAACGGAAGGTGAATGGTCATGAAAGAAAAAAGTAATATCAGCATTATGTTTCGTATGATAGGATTAATCAAACCATTGGCAGGTTGGATGGTATTGGCAGTGACACTTGGTGTTGCAGGATTTCTTTGTGCTATCTTTATTCCTTATATTGGTGCTGTCGTCTTTGGTCATATCGCCATCTATGCGCCAGACTTTCCATATGGCATCTTATTTACGGTCATGATCGTGATCGCAATACTCAGAGGTATCTTACATTATGGAGAACAAGCATGTAATCATTATATTGCCTTTAAGCTATTGGCAATCTTACGAGATAAAGTATTCAAAGCACTACGTAGATTATGCCTCACAAAACTGGATGGAAAAGATCGTGGTAATTTAATCACGATGATCACCACAGATATTGAGCTATTAGAGGTATTTTATGCACATACCATATCACCGATCTTAATTGCGATCATTACCTCTTTGATCTTATTGGTTCAATTTTATGGTATGCATCCAATGTTTATGATCGTTGCTTTTCTTGCTTATGGATTTTGCGGTTTGATCATTCCTTTGATCATTAGTAAAAAAGGAAAGGATACCGGGAAAAGAACGAGAGAACAATTAGGTGAGTTAAGTAATCACACGTTAGAATCTTTACGAGGTATGCGAGAAATTTTACAATATCAAATAGGCGATCAAAGGTTGACTGCGATGCAAGAGAAAAGTAAACAGGTAAATAACCTACAAAAATCATTAAAAGGATATGAAGGAGATACACAAGCATTGATACATTTCGCAGTGAGTGGATTTACTGTAATGATGTTACTATGTGGTATCTATTTATATCTGCAAGGTGTAATAGAACCGATTTCGGTCTTACTATCAACTGTTTTGATGATATCCAGCTTTGGACCGGTGATAGCATTATCCAATCTTAGCAATAACCTATTAACGACATTGGCAAGTGCACGTCGTGTATTGGCGCTGTTAGATGAAAAAGAAACCGTACAAGATGTTACAGGTCAAGAGAATATCACTTTTGGTGATATCCATGTTGATCAAGTTCAATTTGCCTATGATAAGGAACAAATTCTTCAAGACTTCAGTGCTCATTTTGAAACCGGTAAGATCCATGGTATTTTAGGGAAAAGCGGAAGTGGAAAATCTACCCTTCTGAAATTGTTGATGCGATTTTATGATAGAGAAAGTGGAACCCTTACCATACAAGGACAAGATGTAACACAAATCAATACCACGAACCTAAGAGAAATGGAAAGCTTTGTCGCACAAGATACTGTATTATTTCATGATTCCATAAAAAATAATATAAAAATAGCGAAACTAGATGCAAGTGATGAGGAAATTGTAGAAGCTTGTAAGAAAGCGAATATTCATGAATTTATTTGTAGTCTACCACATGGCTACGATAGTGAAGTTAGTGAATTGGGTGATTCCCTTAGCGGTGGAGAAAAGCAAAGGATTTCACTCGCAAGAGCGTTCTTGCATGATGCTCCATGTATCCTCTTAGATGAACCAACCAGTAATTTGGATGCATTAAATGAAGGTTTTATATTAAAGATCTTACAAGCACAAAAAGACAAAACGATCTTACTTGTCTCACATCGTCCTAGTACCATGCGAATCGCAGATACGTTATGGAATGTGGAAAACGGGAGAGTATCTTAGTGGAAATCGACACAAAAAGAAAAGATGAAATGGAAACGATTCATTTCATGATAGGTTTGTATTGTAAGAAAAAACATCACCATGTAAATGGCTTATGTAAGGATTGTCAAGCACTTATGGACTATGCGCAAAAACGTATTGAAGTATGTCCCTTCATGGAAACAAAAACCTTTTGCAGTGCTTGTAGCGTACATTGTTATCAAAAAGAAAAACGCATGCAAATCAAAGAGGTCATGAAATTCTCAGGACCCAGGATGTTATGGTATCATCCATTGATGGCAATTCGACATGTCATAGAAACAAGGAAAGGAAGAAAGTCACAATGAAAGTTCTATATTTTTTGATTGGAATGATTGCTTTCGCTCTAGGTGCGATTGGCGTTGTTCTACCTGTTTTACCTACTACTCCGTTTTTATTACTTGCGGCATTTTGTTTTACCAAAAGCTCAAAACGAGTCAATGCTTGGTTCATTCAAACATCGCTATATCAAAAACATTTGGATAGTTTTGTGAAGAATAGAGCTATGACCTTAAAAACTAAAATTACACTGTTATCCTTTGCTTCTATCATGTTACTATTCGCAATGTATGCGATGGATCATTTCATTTTACGCTTATTCATTGCTTGCTTGATCGTATTGAAATATTACTATTTTATTTTCCGAATTGATACAGTGAAAGTAAGCGAATAACGTCATAAGAAAAAGCCAGAGATTCTGGCCAATGGCATCAACCTAAGGAAATTTGGTTGATGCCATTTTTAAATATTGTGTCTTAACTACAAAATAACTGAAGGAATCATATTTTTGGGTACACAAAAACTCATTGATTATGCGTTAGAATTTTTCAAAATTACTGATATCTGGATAAATCAACTTTTCTTAACTACGGTTGAGTAGTTCTTAGTTTCCCATGACTATAAGAAGTCCTAGGCCAATTCCTCCCATCTAACCTGAAACGAATAGGACTGCTGCAGGTGACAATTCTTCCCCACCGTTGATTGTGCCTGCCTGGGCGTATAGGTATTTTAATTTTATGTATCAATATTATAGCCAAGTCTATTAACTTCTCTATAGCTTTACCATTACAAGATCTAATCCAGCGACATAGATTGTTTTCACTCATCAGTTTGCTTAATTGGACTATATTCGTAGTATACTTATAGATGTTACTCTTATTTTTATCCTCTAAAATCAACATATCATTTAATTCTTTCCGTATGATTCCGATTAAATTGTGATAGATTACTTTTGCATATATACAACACATTTCACAATCACAATCTTCACTGAAAAAACGTTCCCATTCATAATTTGTTTTTAATGTCTTATAAGAGCTTTCAATATCCCAGCGTTTTGCGTATAGGGATACAATTTCATTAGTAGAGAATTCTTTTTCACTTAAATTTGTAAAGTATATAAGGTCTGTATGGTGGATGTTTCCTTTTTTATCGGTATAAGTATAAGATTTTTTGACTACACGAATCTGGATAGTTGGGTTTTTCTGAAATCGTTCTTTTGCTATATCATACTTTAATCTTTTCAGCCAAGTTTTATCCAGTTTAACTTCTATCCACTTATCATTCGATTTCATTTGTGATACATATTTTTTGAAAAAATTAGATTTACCACGAATACAATATTGGAAACCATATGATTCCAATATTGCGAATAATTCTATACAGCCATAGTATCGGTCTGCTAAATATATAATTTTCCTCCCATCAAATAATGAATGACAGTTTGTAAGATGTTCAATAGCGATCGGTATCTCTGATTTTTTATATGGATTCATAGTGAAATCAACGATAAATCCATTGGTTATATCGTAGAGTGCTGCTGAACGACTCGTTGCTTTCTGCGCCGCATCTTTATTACGGATAAATTGGTTGGTCACAAAGTCAAATTGATTTAAAGCTTTCTTTGAAGGGCGGAGTTCATTGGCAGTACCATCTTCTGAGAGCAGGATGTAACCTTTATAAGTTTTTACCAAATCAGATTCATAGAAAAAACGAGCAAAAGTATGAATCAAATCGGAAAATACATCAGGGTTGACTTTTTTTAGTGCTTTGAAAGCAGCTTGTTTACTAATACGGAGATTGGTTTTTCCAATATCACTAAAATATTTAGAGAGTTCAGACTGTGTACAGTTTTCAGAACGAAAGATTAAGTAAAGTAAAACATCATACCATGGAAATTTGAAAATACGCACAAAATCATTAGGATGCTTTCTGGTTAGGTGACGGACTTTTTCACAGCGGATGTAACTGCCGAACTTACCAAGCAAAGAAGAAATCCTTGCCTGGCATGACTTAACTACGGTTGAGCTCATCATTAAAAATTTTATTAGGATCACCTTTACCAAAGGCAGCCTTTAAATAAGGGATGCGATCTTTTTCAAATTGACCAAGTTTAACTACAGTACGATGTTTTGGAATACCATTTTCGTCCCTATAAGATTCTACAAGATCGCAAAAGAAGGTATTTTTTTTACCTTTGTTGTTTGGAATAACACGCAAGAACATAAAAATCACTCCTTTACTTAA